>CAZROZ010000026.1:0-12855 GCA_964601745.1 uncultured Lachnospiraceae bacterium
TTCTCCATCAGCTGATTGGAATAAAGTCCCTATTTTCAATAGGTGGTGAAATTTTAAGGTGGGTAAATTACTTCTTTCGACTCCCTAATATAAACCGTGAATAGTAACTTGGGAAAATTTCGCCCGCTCTCCCGCTCAGTCCATCTCCTGCCGGTGCCGCATCCGCTGCAGTCTGGGATGAGAAAGGATGGCCTCCCGTTCCTGCGGCGAAGTCTCCTTTGCCCGATCGCTGGCCTCCTTTAAAAGATCCGCGTCGGCGTAAATGTCTCCAATGGCAAATTCCATATCCCCGCTCTGCCGGAGTCCGAATAGATCCCCCGGTCCCCGCAGTTTCAGATCCTCCTCCGCGATTTCAAACCCGTCGTTGGAGCGGACCAGGATTTCCAGACGATCCTTGACTTCCTCTTTGCCGCTGCCGCTGACCAGAATGCAGTAAGACTGGGCATCCCCTCTTCCCACCCGACCCCGAAGCTGATGGAGCTGGGCGAGGCCGAAGCGCTCCGCGTTTTCAATCATCATCACCGTGGCATTGGGGACATCCACCCCCACTTCCACTACCGTAGTGGAGACCAGCACCTTGATAGTCCCCGCGGCAAATTGTTCCATTACTTGATTTTTCTCCGCGGACCTCATCTTCCCGTGGAGAATCCCTACCGGAATCCGGGAGCCTAGGGCAAATTGCAGACTTTCCCCGTAATCCACCACATTTTCTCCCTCCATCCGGTCACTCTCCTGGACCATCGGGCAGATCACATAAGCCTGATGACCGGCATTCACCTGATTCTGAATGAAGCGATACGCGGTTGCTCGATAGGAGGGATCCACCACACAATTTTTGATCGGGAGTCGATTGGCAGGCCGCTCCCGCAGCAGAGAGAGATCCAGATCCCCATAGAGAAGAATCGCCAGCGTCCTGGGAATAGGGGTGGCGCTCATAGTCAGCACGTGGGGTTCCCGTCCTTTTTCTGCCAATCTCTCCCGGTGACGCACCCCGAATCTGTGCTGCTCATCCGTGATGACCAGAGCAAGGCTGGCGTAGTGCACTTCCTCCTGAATCAGCGCGTGGGTTCCGATGATCAAATCGATCTCCCCAGCCGCAATCGCCTCCCGCATCTGCCGCTTCTCAGACGTTTTCAGCGAACCAGTCAGCAACCCAACGCGAACGCCCAGGGGAGACAGCAACTTTCCAATGGTGACGGCGTGCTGCTGTGCCAGGACTTCCGTTGGCGCCATGAGACAGCCCTGATACCCGGCCTGAATCACCGCCAGCAGTGCCAGGACCGCCAGAATCGTCTTGCCGGATCCCACATCTCCTTGAATCAGCCGATGCATCTGAAATCCGCTGCGAAGGTCCTTTTTTAGTTCCTCCCATACCTGGCATTGTGCGTTCGTCAATTGAAAGGGAAGCTTTGAAATAAAGGATTCTACACCTGTCGTATCATAAACTGGGAACTGGGACGGTTTTTGCGCCGAATCCTCCCGCATCGCCTGGAGAAGGAGAGAGAAAAGATAGAATTCATCAAAGACCAGTCGCCGCCTGGCACGGCGCAGTGTATCCTTCGTCCTGGGGAAATGTACCTCCTGCAACGCCTGTCCATATCCCATCAAATTCCAGGCATCTCTTTGCGCCGGCAAGAGGTAATCCGGTTCCGGTTCCACAGCCGTTAGGGCTTCCTTCACCGCGTTGGCCACCGCTTGATTGGTCAGCCCCTTGGTCACACCGTAGATGGGCTGCATCACTTCTTTTCGCTCCAGATACTCCTCTTCCGTCAGGATTCTTCCCTGTTCCAACACGAAAGAACCCCGCTTGAATTGTACTTTCCCCCGGATCAAGAGGGGCACCCCAGTCCGGATTTTCGGGCGCAGATACGGCATGTTAAACCAGGTGAGCTGAATGGTTCCGGTATCGTCCTTTGCCGCACAAGAAAGAATCAAGAGAGACCCCGCCGCCCGTAGCACCGGTGCGCTGGTGATGGTGACTTTCACCACCTGCACACTCCCCTCCTCCAGATCCCGGATCGGTACAATGTCACCGTATTGGTCATAATCCCGGGGGAGATGTTCTAACAGATCCCCCACCGTCTGTATGGAGAGCCTGCCGAATAATTCCGCCCGCTTCGGGCCGATGCCTTTCACCGATAAAATGGAGTCCTCCCACCGCATTTCTCTCTCCATCCTGGGCAGTTCCTCCCGCTCTTCTACTTGTGACAAAGGAGCAGATGACCTCTCACCTGCCTCCTTTACTTGTGACAGAGGAGCAGGCGACCCCTCACCTGCCTCTTCTACCTGTGACAAAGGAGCAGATGACCCCTCACCTGCTCCTCACGAAAACATAATGGACCACGGCTTTTTCCTTTAATCAAAGTGTCGTCCGCCACTCTCACTCAATTGATAAAATATAATAATAAATAGGCTGTCCGCCGGCATGCGCCTCGATATCCACCTGAGGATACTTTTTCCCGATCTCCTCCGCCAGCGCCTCTGCCTCCGCCTCTGTGACCTCCGCCCCGTAATAGAGGCTGATCAGCTCCGCCTCGTCGTACATCAGCTGTTCGATCAGATCCAGGGTAGTCGCCCGCAGATTCTTTCCCACAGAGAGAATGGTGTCATCCCCGATTCCCATCAGGTCTCCCTGGGCGATATGCTTGCCGTCCACGGAAGTGTCCCGGATGGCATACGTGACCTCCCCGGATCTCACCCGCTTCATCTCCTGGGTCATGACATCCAGATTGTCCTTCGGCGTTCTGTCCGCCATGAAATTGATGACCGCCGTGATGCCCTGGGGGATGGTGGTGGAAGGAATCACCAGGATATCTTTCTTCTTCACCAGTTTGGCCGCCTGCCGCGCCGCCAGAATCACATTGGTATTATTGGGCAGGAGGAAAATATGGTCCGCGTTCACGTGAGAAATTGCTTTCAGCATGTCCTCCGTGCTGGGATTCATGGTCTGACCGCCCTCCAGCAGGTAATCAACTCCCAGGCCTTTAAAAATCTCGCCCAGTCCCTCTCCCATAGAGACACTGATAAATCCGTATTTCTTGTGCTCAGGCTGCGAAGCCTCTGCCGACTTTTTCTCAGGGGCATTCTGCTTCGAGGAATCCTCTGCCGTGTCCTTTGTCCCAAAGAGTGTCTCCCGATGTTCCTCCCGCATATTGTCAATCTTGATGTGACTGAGCTCCCCATAGAGAACCGCTCTGGAGAGCACCCTGCCCGGGTCATTGGTGTGGACGTGCACCTTTACCAGTTCCTCGTCCGCCACCATCACAATCGAATCTCCCATGCTCTCCAAAAAGCCCTTGAATTCCTCCACCTGCTCCGCGGGAAGAGGGGCGGGCAGCAAAATGATAAATTCTGTACAGTAGCCGAATTTGATATCGTCGGTGGAAATGGCTTCCCGCTTCGCTTTGGGCGCCACGCTTCCTCCCTCCTGGGTGGTGAGAGAAATCTCCTTGCCGATCAAGGCATCATAAGCTCCCTCCAGGATCGTCACAAGTCCCTTGCCGCCGGAGTCAATGACGCCTGCCTCCTTTAAAACCGGCAAAAGATCCGGCGTGTGCTCCAGGACTTCCTCCATATAGGCAATGATCTGTGCCATGAAATCCGCCACATCTTCCACGGTCGTCGCCAATTCCAGCGCCTTCTCCGCTCCGCCTCTAGCCACCGTCAAGATCGTGCCCTCCTTGGGCTTCATCACAGCCCGGTAAGCGGTGTCCGTGGCTCGCTGGAAACTGGCGGCCAATGTGACCGGATCCGCCTCGTCCACTTTCTGCAACTCTCTGGTAAAGCCCCGCAGGAGCTGAGACAAAATCACACCGGAATTTCCTCTGGCGCCGCGCAGAGAACCGCTGGCGATGGCTTTGCACAGCTGCTTCATCGTGGGATTCTCCAAAGCATTCACTTCATTCACCGCGGAGAGCAGCGTCATCGTCATATTGATCCCGGTATCTCCATCCGGCACCGGGAAGACATTCAACTGATTGATATACTCTTTGTTCGCCTCAAGTCTTGCTGTTCCTGCCAAAAAGCACTTTTTCAGCAGGGCGGCGTCAATCGCACGAATTTCCACTGATTTTTCCTCCTTCAGGTTTTTCATCCTGTCAATCTGTCGTCACCCGTACGCTCTCCACAAAGACGTTGACGCATTTCACTGTCATTCCGGTAAACTCCTGCACTTTGTATTTCACATTGTTGATCAGATTGGTGCCTACCGCGAATATATTCACTCCGTATGCCACAATAATGTGCAGATTAATGGAGATGCCGTCCTCTGCCAGGGTGATATTCACTCCCTGACTCACGCCGTCTCCCTTCAGGAGTTTGACCAGTCCGTCCTTCATATTCACATAAGCCATGCCCACCACGCCGAAGCATTCCATGGCGCTGGAGCCGGCATATTTGGCGATTACATCCTCATCTACCAGGATCTCGCCCATTTTGGTATTCATATGTCCCTTCATCTTGGCGTCTCCTTGTCTCTTTCCTCACTCTGGTACGTGAGCTTTATTGCTTCACATAGCCATACCCTATTATGCAAAAGGCCCCCGGTTCAAGGTAATCATGCCTCTCCCCGCGGGTCTCTTCAACAATCAAAAGCATCATTACGCATGCACATACAAATGATGTCGGAATCTATAGTCAACGACAAAATCAAATTCGCATTGAACATCGTCAACTATAAAGAGAACTCATCCTGCTCTCCCTCTCATGCGCGTTCCACGGCACCCGAACGCAGGCAGGAAGTACAAACGTACATCTTCTTGGTACCGCCTTTTGTCTTTACGCGGACCGATTTCACATTGGTCTTCCACATTTTATTGCTTCTTCTATGAGAATGGCTCACTTTGATTCCAAAATGAGCGCCTCTTCCGCAAATCTCACATTTCGCCATGACTACACCTCCCCTGGCTCGCTCTTCTCTGATGCCATTCGGAAAGAAAGGCATTTCATACTATCCTCCCGTTTCAAGGCAACAAACGCATGTTATCAAATTTCAGGGATAATTGCAAGTAAAACTTTTTTCGTCAAAAACCCGGGTGATCCACTCATGACAAGCAGGTTTTATAGTTAACGACATTAAGCATCTCACTTTGAACTATAAAGTTGTTTTTTAATGTTGAATTCATCGAAAATCAAAAGGAACCTCATTATGTCGTTAACTATAGCAAACTCCCATGTCCCACATATGGGACAACACCATAAATGAAAGCCCGCGGATTGCTCAGCTCTTCTTTCCCTTCGCCGCCTCTTTCTGCTCCTGTTCCTGGCTCATCTTCTGAGCAGCCTCTTTTGCGGTCTGCTCCAGTTGCTTTTCTGTCTCACTCTTTCCTTTGGTAAGCCGATTCACCACATCCGGCACCATATCCATGATCTTGTTTAAGGCATCCTGGTTCTTCACATTGACCAGCTTGCTGGAGCCGTCCTTCACCACCAACACCGCGCTGGGAATGATTTTCCCGCCGATGCCTCCGCTGTTGCTCTTCTTCTTATCGTTTTCAAATGCACCCGCGCCCAGGCCAAAGCTCACCTCCACAAGGGGAAGTATGAAGGTGCCGTCGGGAAGCTTCTGAATGTCGCCGATGACTGTCTTTGTGGTGAGAAATGCCTCCATGCCCTCGAATAGAGAGTCCACTGCCGTGCTGAAACTGCTGTCTTTTTCTGCCATGATTTTATCCTCCCTTTGATGCCGGTCTGTGCCGGAATGATTCTCTTTTCATCTTCTTTGATGCCGGCCTGAACCGGAATGATTCTCTTTTAGTATTCTTTGATACCGACCTGTGCCGGAATGTATTTTCTTTTCTTCTTCTTTGATGTCGGCCTGAACCGGAATGTATTTTCTTTACGTACTCTCTCTGAAATTGAATGATTCACTGCGCGAAGAGCTGCTTTCCCCGCTTTATCGTCCGCCACAATTCCCGCCGCACCAGCAATGCCACGAACTGCCACAAAATCACGCCCAGCATCACATGTCCATGTACTGTAATGTCAAATTCGAATCTCTCGTCCTCAAAATCCGGCGTGATCTTGACCTCGTAGGGGAGGCGGGGATAGATGACTGCCAACGCCCCCAACATCTTTCCGGTGGATTCCGGGTCTCCGGTGCCAAAGGACACATTCCCGTCCGCCTTCCTGGGCAGGATGTGTTTTAACAGTTTTTTCAGGCGTCGACCTGCAAGACGCAGGATTTTCTTCGTATCCTGCAGCTGCAGGAACGAAAGTATGGCGCGACCTTTCTCCAGCAGCGCGGACAATTTCTCACAGAGAGTCTCCTCTTTCCGCTCCAAAGCAAGCGCTGCCTGCTCTATCTTATCATAGACAGTCTGCGGCAAATCTGTGACCTTCTCCAGAAAATCAAGAACGATCTTTGTCAGATTGGGAATACGGCGCTCTTTTTTCTGCTTCTCAGGTGCGCTCTCCTGCTGACCTTGAAGAGAGGCTGCCGTCTGCCGTTTAGACTCTTCCGGCTTCTTTTTCTTGGCAGTCTTTCGTTCTTCGGTCGAGGTCTTTGAGGCCTGTGTCTCTGTCAAAGTCTTCTCTCTTTTCTCCTCCGGCTTCCCCTGGACGGCACTTTTCTGCTCTGGAGGACCTTGCTCCCGCTGCGTTCTCTCCTTTGCGGCATCGATTTTCCCGGTATCCCTCTCCTCAGGCGGCTCCCCCTTCTCCTCTCCGGTATCCAGCAAAGTGAAGCCAAAGAGACGCACGATGAGTCTGCTCTGCTTCTCCCGGAATTGAAACTGCACCCGCAGGGCAGAGAGAAACGCCCCAGCTTTCGCGTCCAACGACAAATACCGGAGCTGATCGGACTCTCCCGGCGGGATCTCCTCCTTCCTGCCAGCTGCCTGATATGTGACTGGCAAGTAAAGGATCAGGAGCAGCAAGACGAGCACCAACAACAGCAAGAAGAGCAAGGTCAGCCCGATGACCTTTAATATCAATAAAAAGATATGCAAGCCGTCTGCCTCCTTTCCCCTTGGCTCGATTTTTCAAATTCTTTATCAACCATCATGACACTTTTACATCCGTCTCCACAATTCTTTCATTCGTCCCGACACTTTCGCATCCATCATGACTTTTTGATATTCTTCACAATTTTTTGATATCTTTCAAACCACTGGTAGTATTTATTCGTCCTGTGAAAAAAATTCATCCCTCTCATCGTGATGGCCGCCGTCAGCTTGCGAAGGGCCTAGTACGTCCTGTGAAAAAAGTCCATCCTCTCATCGGTCAAAATGGGCCTGTCCGGTCTCCTGCACCTGCCGCGTGATCATTTCCTTCGCCAGTGCCACCGCTTCCCTTCTGCTGCCTGCCAGTCCCAGCACCGTCACACCCCGCTGCCGGTAAAAGGAAAAGAACTGCTCGTCCGCCCGAACGATTTCCAGCACATTCTCGGGATTAGCAGGCAGAATCAGACAATAGCAATTCTCCGCCTGCATCCCGTTTTCCAACCGATGCTTGATTCCGGGAAGGCGCATCTGCATTTCAGAATCACAAATCAGCGGATCTCTCCATGTGATCATGATCTCCCTCCGTTTCCATTCCTCTTCTCTGTAGCATTTTGGATCAAAAATCTTCTGAAGCCCTTTGAATCAAAGTGAGAAACTTTCTTCTTTCACGAGCTTTCTCCTTGTCATCGCCCCAAATCAGGAATTATGAATGTGCGTATGGGTATACAGATGATCCATACAATACTCGTGATTCCCGTCACACTTGGAACAGAACCGGAATTCCAGATTCGGGTCATCTCGCTCCGTCCTGCCGCACACCTCACAGCGATGCCTGGTTATAGGCACCACTTTCGCCGTCTGGCGCTGAAAATTCGCTTTCCGCTTCTTCTGCTGCATAGAAGTGCGTTTATAGTTCCTGGTACTGAAGAAAAATACCAGGAAATTCATCACCGCCACCAGAATAGAGATTCCCATGACAAAGCCCGTGGGGGTAAAAGGAATCATATAGCTGATCACCTCAAACGCCAGCATAGCCGCGTAAATATACCCCAGCCATTTCATCTTAATGGGGATGAGGAAGAACAACATCATCTGCATATCCGGAAATACCACTGCGAATGCCAGGAATAAAGACCGGTTGATATAGGTGAGTCCATTGGGATAGGGAATCCCAGGGAAAATCAGATACAGAATAATTGCCGCAAGAATATTGACCAGCACGCCGGAAATATAATAGAGATTGAACCGGAACGCGCCCCACGCCATCTCCAGACTGTGACCGATTACATAATACAGATATAATTCGATGCCGAAGAAAAAGACATCAAAAATCCCGGATATCCCCGCAGGTGCCAGCAAAAAGGTGACCAGCCGCCAAATCTGCCCGTGCAGCACCTTCCCAATATCCAGGCACAGATAGCTGCTGTAAAGTTGCGGCATGAAAAAGCCCAGCAGCGCTCCGGCCACATAGACAATGATCACATATTTCATAAAATTCGGTATCGCGTAGCGCCCGTATTTTCTCTCCAATTTCATCAGCCAACGATTCATTCTTCTACTCCATTTCGTATCTTCCAAGCCTTGCGCGAAGAGGCAGGGTTTCTTTTTTTGCAGACTCTAGGCACAAAGAAAACGGCTTTGCCTTTCTGACAATGGAATTCGTCCCTCACATTTTGAATCATTATACTGAAAAAAGGGGATTTGTTCAATGTTTTCTTTTGACGATCTAGATCTCTGGGAAAGAGCGTGCCGCCGCCGTCAAAAAGGGGAGCCCGCAGGGTGTCATCAAAGCCACCTGTGGGCTTTCATTTATTGTGGTGCCCATAGTTGGGGCATGGGGGTTACACGGTTTCCACGCGAATCAGCAATCCTGTCCTAAGCTGAAAAGAGAAACAAAACAGCACTCCTGCCCCGCCAAAAAGCAAAGAGGAATGCTGTAAAAATACACGTAGAAAGGATCGAGCCCTCTCAAGCTAAAAGTCTCCTTCTCTCCTTTATCTTTATCTTCGAATTTTATTTTTATCTTCCAATCTCAATATCCGTCAGATGTTCATAATACTGCGCAATGGCGCTGTGGTCCTTTTGTCCACAGTCATGATTGTGCAGCCACTGCAGAATTTCCTGCACCTGAGCAGTCATGGGGACAGGCGCCCCGACACTATGGGCACAATCCAGTGCGTTATTCAGATCCTTGATATGCAGATCGATCTTGAATCCTGGCTTGTCATCCCCAGCCATCATCATCGGTGCCTTGGCATTCATCACCGTGGAACCAGCCAGTCCTCCCTTGATCGCCTCAAAAACCAGATGTGGATCCACCCCCGCCATCTGCACCATGGTAAATGCCTCCGCCACCGCCTGGATATTGCACGCCACGATGATCTGATTGGCAAGTTTGGTGGTATTGCCGGCTCCCACATCACCGCAGCGCACCACGGAAGCGCCCATGGTTTCGAGCAGTGGTTTATACTGGTCGAATACTTCCTGCTTCCCGCCCACCATAAAGCTCAGCGTGCCGTCAATGGCCTTCGGCTCTCCGCCGGATACCGGTGCATCAAGCATCTCAATGCTTTTTTTTGCCAATTCCGCGGCAATCTCTTTGCTGGCCATGGGATTGATGGAACTCATGTCGATGAAGACCTGGGGTGCTTTCATGTAACTGGCTACTCCGCCTTCCCCCAGCATCACGCCTTTCACGTGGGGGGAATTGGGCAGCATGGTCATCACCACGTCACAGCTGCGTCCGATTTCCTCGTATGTCCCGGATTTTCCCCCTGCGGCAACGACTTCCGCCACCGCATCCTGATTGTGATCATTGACTGTCACGTCGTATCCCGCCTTGATCATGTTCTTTGCCATCGGCTTCCCCATGATGCCCACTCCGATTAATCCGATTTTCATATTCCTTCCTCCTGTTCCTCAAAATAAACCCCCATGCCCCACATGTGGGACACCACCATGAATGAAAGTCACCACGATAGGACACACAGAATGATCATTCTATAAGACTTTCAGAGTAATGTTCAATCGCACCCTTTTTCGAGAAGATTATCCCCCACTTGATGGCTTTTTGCAAGGAAAAAAGACTTGCCAAATCCCGTCTGCGTCGTATAACATACCCTTCAGAATGCTATAGTTAACGACATTGAAAATTTCATATTTAAGGATCAAGTAACATTAAGACGCAACAAATAATTGAAAATCAAAACGATGTGAATTATATCGTTAACTATAAAAGGGAAGGTGACCAATCTATGTTTGTAGAATGCTTCAAGAACAACGGGATACCCTATCTTCGTCTGGTGGAGAGCAATCGCGTCAGGAACAAAAACGGAGACATTACCATTCGAAAGAAGCTGATCCTCAGCATCGGCCCTCTCTCCCGCTATGACGACGGCAAACCCGACTATGTCGGCAGATTGAAAGAGTCTTTTAAGGCTGGTGAGCCGCTCATTCCGAGCCTCAAGCCTTACTGCCAACCGCAAAAATCCAGGGAAATCTATCGTTTTTCCTTCAAGGAAGGCAGCCCGGACTGCTTTGGCCATTCAAGACTTTTCTCCCACGTCCTTCTGGAACGCATCCTGGAAGAATTGGGGCTGAATACTTTCTTCTCTTCTCCAAAAAAATTGCAGAAACAAGAGTATGACCTGTACGGCAGCATTGCGAAACAGTTGATCTTTGACAAATTCTATAACCCCACATCCCGGTGCGACGCTACCCCGCACAATCAGGATTATTACGAGCCGTTCCTCGAAGAGGATACCCCGGACAAGGTCGATGACACGTTGGATTTTCTTTCTGAGAATAAAGACAAGGTCATCCGCACAATCAACACCTGCCTTTCCAAAAAAGGCAGACGTTCTCTTCAGTCCATCTATCTTGGCATAATCAACTATGGCACTTCTGAGAGCACCAAGGGAAGACGGGGAGCTCCCTTTGTGCAGATTGGACTTTTCATGGACAACAACGGCCTCCCCATCTCCTTTACGTCCTCCCCGGGCAAAATGCCCGATCCACTGACACTTGGTTCCGATCTGGGCAAGAACTTCGAGGAAGCAAAATTTTCCCGTTTTATCCTGATTGCGGACAGCAAGGACTGCCGCTATGGGGATCTGCTGCGCCTAAAGGATGCCGGAAATGGCTATCTCCTCTCCAAAAGCCTGCGCAATCACACAGAAAATGAGCAGGAATGGACCTATGATGATGCTGATATCATCTGCGTCAATGATGAATTTAAGTATAAGTCCAGAATCGTCAAGACAACTGTAAAAGAAGACCAGGAGAACAATCGTGTAATCGAAGAAAAGGTTATCGTCTATTGGGGTGGGAGCTACCAAAAACGGGCAGAAAAGAAAAACAAAAAGTTCCTGGATTTTCTAAAGCAGCTGCAAGAACGGCAGGAAAGCTTTCCCATCACCGCTGACCAGGCAGAGAGTGCGCGAATATTCCTCAAAGAGGAATTTGAGGATTCCAAAACCGATGACATTGTTGATTCCTCAAAACTTCGCGCCATGATTGACTTTGAGAAGGTGAAAGCCTACCGCAAAAGCCTCGGCGCTCGTCAGCTCGTCACCTCCGAACTGGACATGGACCCCCGGGAAGTGATTCAAAAATTTTATCAAATGGAGCAGGTCAAAGAGCAATTTCGCGTCCTGGCTAACAAAAATCCATTTTCCGTGAAGACTCAGGAACAGTTGACCGCCCACATGCTGATCTGCCTGATCGCACTGCTTTTCCTGCGCATCATACAGGAGCAGATCCTTTCTTTCCGGAAGGTCACCCTGGATCCGGATATCTACCAGAACCCATGGCTAAGCGCAGACAGGATAAGGCAGGCGCTCTTGAAATGGAAAGTAGACACTCTCTCCGATGATCTGTATCGTTTTGAGGACATGAGTGATCCCGATTTAAAATTGATTCTGAACGCCTTCCACATCCAAATTCCAGCAAAACTGTACCGAAAAGCCGAGTTGGATCACCTAAAAACCGAGATCAAGGTCTTTCCCGAGTAGGGTCTGCTTGCCCTCAAGCTTGCCCCTCAATAGACCTTATTTTCTTCTCAGATAGAGGAACCAGTACACCACGCCCACCGCCATTCCGCCGATCATGTTGCCGGCAGTCACGGGAAGCAGATTTTTCAGCAGCATGGCGCCGATCGTCAGGCTCGAATTTCCCACTCCATAGAAAACATTGGCCAGCATTCCTGCCGTGAGGTAAAACATATTGGCGATGCTGTGTTCAAATCCCAGAATGACAAAGATCGCAACCGGGTAAAATACCGCCATCAGTTTCCCCGGGAAACTCTTCGCTGAAAAAGAAATCCAGACTGCCAGGCACACCAGGATATTGCAAAGGATTCCCTTTAGAATCGCATCCCCTGGGGTGAGCGCCACTTTCCCCGCTGCCACACTGATCATCGTGTCCAGCATGGCCCCCTCCAACAGACTCGGCGTGTGACTATAGACCAGCAGCGCCGCCATCAGAAGCGACCCGATGAAATTTCCCAGGTACACCACCACCCAGCTTTTCAGGACCGCGGAAAATCTTACCTCCTTTTGCAGCAGCGGGATAACCAGCAGGCAATTGCCCGTGAACAGTTCGCTGCCGGCGACCAGCACCAGTGTCAAACCCGCCGGAAAGAGGCACGCGCCGATCAATTTGCCCACCATGGAGCCTCCCATCATCGCGGTGGCCAATTCGAATGCCGACCCTCCTATGGCAATAAAGAAACCTGCCAATATCCCCAAGAGCAGCATCTTTGAAATCGGAAGTTCCGTCTTCTTTTTCCCGATCTCTACATAATTTTGTGCAATTTCAGCCGGTGAATTCATCTTTTTTGCTCCTCCTTTCGGCACCCTCTTCCTGAGCGAATCATCCTCTTCCTAAGCGAATCATCCTTTTCCTGGGCGAATCA
>CAZROZ010000027.1:0-12381 GCA_964601745.1 uncultured Lachnospiraceae bacterium
TGAATTTTAAAATAATACATGCCTGCGGGCTGAATCTTTTTCCCCGGGTGCAGACGTGCTGCCTGGTCCATGGCGCCTTTTAGATAGACCGGGAGCTGCAGCTGCAGTCCATAGTACAGCTCATTCCAGTCAAATCCGGTCTGTCCGGTTTTATAATCCACCACTTTCACATATACCGTGTCGCCCTGTTCCATCTGATCCACCCGGTCGATTTTGCCGGACAGCCGCATATGTCGTCCCTCTCCCAGGTCATAGGCAAGAGAGGGAAGTTTGGAAAAGGGAAGTTCAAATGCGGCCGGCTCAAATCGACTCCTTTTTGCCTGTTCGCACAGAACCCACAGAGTCCGGCTGAAAGAACGAGTCAGGTTATTGATCTGATGACGGCTTCGGTTATCTTTCAAAAAGAGTTGATTCCCATATTCCGCCGCTGCTTTCTCCAGGCACTCCTTAGCCAGGGCATCCCGCTGCTCCCAGGTCACATCTCGCCAGCGGATCCCTCTCTCCTGGAGGGTTACGCCAAAGAGTTCCACTGCCCGGTGCAGAAGGTTGCCGAAATCCAGATGGGTGATCTCATAGCGCTTTCGGTCACGGAGCTTCAGTCCCGCCAGCAGGAAATAAGAGTAGGGACAAGCCGCGTAGGTCTGCAGGCGGGTGATGGTACTGTTCATCTCCGTTCCATACAGCGCCAATGCCTCCTGTTCCTGCAGGGGAGCGGTGTTGGACTGGTGGCAAAGGCCCGCCTCCAGCAGAGGGAAATAATTCTCGTCTGCACTTTGTAATTGCTGCCAGCGGAGCAATTCCCGGGGCAGCGGCGCAAATCCCCCTCCGGATAAGTACTCTTTCAATCCATCGATCAGGCAGTCTCTGCCCCGCTCCCGGCTCAGGAGATAATCCAACTCCTCCTGGAGAAATCGCTCCGGGGATTGATTTTCTGAGTCGATATTGGAATCTTGGAACCGATGTTCCACGTTGTCCCCAGATTCTTGTCGTTGTCGGTTTTCTAAGCAGACACCCGACTCCCGCAGGTTTATCAAATTGGAACTGGAAATCCTGCGCTCTTCCTCAATTTCCCGCAGATCAGGAAAAATCTGTTTTAATTTCGCCAAAAAGGCAGAGGGACGTTTGGCCTTTCCGTCCATGGCACTTTTACTCCAGAGGATGGTCAGATATTCTGAGGGCTGCGTCAGATTGCGGTAAAGGGTGAATAAATCCTGACAGCTTTCCTGTCGTCTGGTCGGTGCCAGCTCCACCCCCATCTTTGAGAGGGTGTCCCGCTCCCGATCTGTCAGCAGACCGGCGCGGGAGGCAGGCTGTGGTGTCACACCGTCATTGGCACCCAGCACAAAAAGTGCCCGGATGGTCTTTAACCGGGTCCGCCGCAGGTCTCCCATCAGCACCTGATCAGAAGTGGTGGGAAGCAGCCGGATGCGAATCTCTCGAAATCCCTCCTCCAAAACCTGGGCGTATTCCTGCAGGGAGAGCTCTTCCTCCCCCAAAAGTCCGTTTAGCTGATTAAACAGAGCGATCACGCTCTCATAAATTTTTTCCGCTTTTTTTGCCATCAGAGGCAGGTCTTCTACAGGCTCTTCCGCCGCCATTTTTTCTCTGGCTCGCAGCATCTTCCTGGCGATGTCCTGGGATTCCAGCAGGTCTGCCAGCACCTTTGTCATTTCAGACACGGTATGGGCGTTTCGCAATTGCTCCCGGAGAGGCTCCCAGAACAGGACAAAGCGCTGTCTCACCTCCAGCACAGCGGGGTCGTTTATCGTTTTCCAAATTCCGTGCTCTTGCTCTGCCCGGTAGGCGGAAAATCCCCGGATTCCCGTGGCCAGCAGAACATTGTCCAGAAAATCGATTTCCTCCCGGGAAAAGTCGCACAGTCCGCAGCGCAGAAATCGCAGTACGCTGTCCCGGGAGAAATCCTGCACCATCACATCCAGCACGCTCAGGAGATATTCCACCAGCGGACTGGAGAAGATGTCCACATTCTGATCGACGAAGCAGGGGATTCCCTCTTTGCGAAAATAGGGTGCCGCCAGTCTCCCGTAAGCATCAAGGTCTCCGGTGACCACCGCGATTTCTCCGTAGCGAAATCCCTTTGTACGGACAAGCCGGTTGATTTGTTCCAGCAGCGCGTAGATCTCTTCCCTGGGATTTTGACAACAGCGCAGGGAAATTTCTTCCCGGCGGGTGTTCCCGCTCCCTTCTCCCCCAGAAGCCTCCTTTGGTTCATAGATGTGGACAGGATAGCGGAACAGATTGTGTTCCAATGCGGCAAGGGCGGGACTTTGTAGGAATCGATGGGGCGTTTCCCCTTTCCCGATGACGCAAACCGGCTCCTCCGCGATGCCCTGTTCTTTCGCCATTTTCCGGCAGATCTGTATGGTCTTCTTACTCTGATAAAACAGCTGATGCTCCTCGCCCGGGTCTGTGTCGTCCTCCCTGGGATCCAGAATCACAGTCACGATCACTTTCCGGCAGACCAAAAGCAGCTGCCGTATGATTTTATATTGAGACGGGGTAAAACCGGCGAAGCCGTCCAGGCAGACCACGCAGCCCCGCAGCCATGCGGAGTCTGGGATGCGGCTGGCGAAAGCGTCCATCAACCCCTCTGAGGTGAGAAATTTTCCGCCCAGATAGGTTTCAAATTCTCGGCTAATCAATGCCATGTCTCGCAATTTCCCCCGCAGCAGAGAGGAACCTTTGTCCTGCTCTAATAATTCCTGGAGACGGTCGGCGGTGATGTCATATTGACGAAATTCTGAGAGCAGGGATTTGACCTGTGTCACAAAGCCGGGTTTTCTGCAATTGCGCTTCAGTACCGTCAGAGAGGATTCCCAGCCGGACGATAGCTTGCGCAGCACCAGACTTTTCCCCAATTCGTCCAGCACCGGCGTCTCCCGGAATCCAGTGTCCTCGAAAACTCGATATGCCAGCCGCATGAAACTGAGTACATCAATATTTAGGATCCCCTTTCTGGGGTGCATGCCGACCAGCGTCCTCTGCGTCTGCAGGGTAAATTGCTCCGGTACGATGATCAAAAAAGGGGCATCCTGCTCCCGCTCTGATCGGGCGATCAGTTCCTGATATAAAGTATAAGATTTTCCAGAGCCTGAACTTCCAGTGTAAAATTGTAGTGACATGATGCTTTCCTCCTCGCCTTTGTCGATTGTACCATATTTCCGACTGATGTGGGGGATTTTTGTATATATGAAGACGCTCTGGATTCCCAAGTCTCCGCCTCGCTCCGGCCGGCGTTTCAAAGGACATCCGGGAATTATCGGTATCTTTACCCCACATGAGGCGTCGGGAGAATTCTACCCTTGTCCCTAAGAGATGTCAGGAGCAGGACAGGTTCAGCACAGCACGCTTTCTTCCCCAGCCTCCAGCACACGACAGGCTCGGCGCAGGTTCAGCGCAGCACGCTTTCTTCCTCCAGTGCCAGCTTTTCCATATTGTCCCGCTTCACTTCCAGAGAAGAGTGAACATAGCGGTCCAGGGTAGTAGAAGTTTTGGCATGCCCCAGAATCTCCGACAAAGATTTCAGCTCAAAGCCGTTCTCCACACATCGCGTCGCGAAGGTATGGCGCAATGTGTGAAAATGCACATCCTGCAGATTGCATTCCCGGACATATTTTTTCAGATGACGCTGCAGTTTCCTGGGCTCCATGAAAGTTTCCGTACCGGTTAAAACAAAAGCAGCCGAACAATGGGGATCCATTTCCCTGCAAAGTTCGGCAAGTTGATCTGTCAGTGGGATGGTTCGAATGGAGGTATCTGTTTTGGGAGTCCCAATGAGAATTTTTGTCTTTCCATTTCCCTCATGATCTGAATCGCTGATGCGCTGCATCGTGCAATCGATGCGCAGAGTCTTATTTCGAAGAGAAATGTTCTCCCATTTGAGCGCACAGAGTTCACCGATGCGCAGTCCGGTAGAAAGTGCCAGCAGAATACCGAATTTACAGGTATCCAAGTCCTGCCACAGATAAAAGACAAGGCGCTTTTGTTCCTCGATCGTCAGAACCCGCGTTTCTCTTTTCATATCCTTTGGATATCGGACTTCAATGATGGGAAATGAACCGGGACAGTGTTCTGCCGCATACTTTAACACGGAGTGCAGTACCATCAGAATGCTTTTCACACTCTGCACGGAAAGTCCCTCGTCCAGCAATTCCTGTTTGAATGCCTCTATGGTAGGATTGTCGATTCCCTGCGGGTAGCATGCGCCGAGTTTCGGGATGATATGACACTGTAGGATGGAAACATATCTTACATAGGACGATTCCTTGATCTGATTTTTCTGAGTCTGCTGCCATTCCAGGCAGAAAAAAGCCAGCCTGTGGCGATTTTTGACCAGCGGTGTCAGCGGCACGGCCTTTACCAAATCCGCTTTGATCTGCGTTACCTTCTGTTTTGCCTCTTTGTAGGATTTCCCATAACAAAATCCGTATTTGATTTTTCCGGAGAGTTCATATCCTTTGACATAGCGAGCCTCCCAGCGCCCGTCCTTTCTCTTGAAGATGTTTTCTCCTTTCCTAGCCATTTTGATTTTCCTCCTTTTTTGATTCCTTTTGATTTTTGATATTGTCCGTTTTTTCTTTTTTTTCATCTTGTGGCATTGTCCCATTTTGACTTTTTTGCAAATGCGGTCTGCCGTTTTCAAGAATGCGAAGAGATCACGATTTGCTCAGACATTGGGACCTCTGTCTGTCCAGGGATGTTCCTGTAAACGCCGGCCGGAGCGAAACGGAGACTGCAGCACACATGGGAAGAAAGAAGGAGAATATTTCTTCACCGGGCAATGGAGGAGCGATGCGCGAAGCTCTTACGAGCGATACTATTTTCTGCAAGGAGGATTTCCTCACAATTCCGCAGTTTTGACATGAGAGGCTACAAAAGGTACTATTCTAATATTTTCACATGAGATAAGAAATAGCTGTGGAACGGAAGAATTGAATAAAAATAAGGATGCTAGAGGAAGACTTTAGAAATGAGAAAAAGAAATTTTCGCAGATTCAAGATGGCTTTGACAAAAAAGGACACTACCATCGCTTGTCAAATATTTCCCGCTCGGTTACAATAAAACTCGCTGTGAAAGGCTACAGCGAGTAAACATAAGGAGGCTTCCCATGCAGATCACGTCTCTGCCGCAGGATCCTGTCATGCTGCTTGGCACTGTGAATTTAAAGCTGAGGGATCAATATCCCAGTCTGAGGGCGCTGTGCGATGATCTCTCGCTGTCAGAATCTGACCTGTGTGAGAAACTTGCACAGATTGATTATCATTATGATCCGGAGCATAATCAGTTTCGCTGATTCTCCTGGACGGGGAAGGAATGCAAAGGGATCCTGAGACACCAGAGTTTTTGCGTGTCAAGGAGAGGGTACTTTGATTTCCGCCTCGGTCCCATCACTTTTCAGAAAGGAATCTTCTATCATGAAACCTGTAATTTCAGACGCCATTGTCTACATCGGCGTAAGTGACCACACCATTGACTTATTTGAAAATCAATACCCCGTGCCCAACGGCATGGCGTACAATTCCTATGTGATTCTGGATGACCATGTCGCCGTCATGGACACAGCGGACGTGCGGGTCAGCGAGGCATGGCGGGAAAATCTGTCTGCCGCTTTGGGAGACAGGACCCCGGATTATCTGATTGTCTCTCACATGGAACCGGACCACTGTGCCAATATCGCTTGGCTGGCGGAACAATGTCCGGACATGAAGATCGTGGGGAATGTACGGACATTTCCGATGCTGAAACAATTTTTCGGACAGGATTATAAGGATCGCGCCGTCTTGGTGAAAGACGGAGACATTTTAAGCCTGGGCACTCATACGCTGCAGTTCTTTACGGCTCCTATGGTGCACTGGCCGGAAGTGATGGTCACCTATGAGCAGAGTGAAAAGGTATTATTCTCCGCGGACGCTTTCGGCAAATTCGGTGCGCTGGACGTAGAGGAAGACTGGACCTGTGAAGCCAGACGCTACTATTTCAATATCGTGGGGAAATACGGGATTCAAGTGCAGGCGCTCCTGAAAAAGGCGGCACCGCTTTCAATTCAGACGATTTGTCCCCTGCACGGTCCCATTCTGAAGGAGAATTTGGGATTTTACCTAGAAAAATATCAGACGTGGAGCAGCTATCAACCGGAGGAGGAAGGTGTTTTCATCGCCTATGCCTCTATTCACGGACACACCAAGGAAGCGGCCCTCCTGCTGGAGTCTCTCCTGAAAGAGGCTGGTGCGCCTCATGTCTCGATTGCGGACCTGTCTCGAGCGGATATCGCGGAATGTGTGGAGGACGCGTTCCGCTACAGCCACCTGGTCCTTTGTTCTTCCTCCTATGACGGGGGCATCTTTCCACCTATGGAGGATTTCCTGCATCATCTGCAGGCAAAGGCATTCCAGAACCGCAAAGTGGCATTGGTGGAAAATGGTTCCTGGGCTCCTTCCGCCGGCCGCGGCATGAAAGCAATCCTGGATACCATGAAAGATCTCACCATTTGTCCGGACATTGTAACAATCCGTTCCGCCCTGTCCCCGGAGAGCGAGGAAGGACTGCGGAACCTGTCAAAAGAGCTGCTGGCGCTGTAACTGACAAGCGAAGTGTTGGCGCTGCAACTGGTAGATGAAGTGCCTGGTGCCACTGATGGCAGAAGAGGTGTCAGTATTGTGATTGACAGAGAAAGTGTTGGAATTGTAGGTTGATTCCTCTTCCTCAATCTATGATATTTTTTGCAAACGAATGCCCCGCGGCTGCAAAATCAGCGAACGGGGCATTCCTATACGGATCTAGATCTCTTCCAGTTTGAGGCGGCTGTAGGCCGGCATCCAGGGAAGCTTTTCCTTTACTCCCCCAGCATGATGTGGAGAATCTCATCGTCTGTTTCTCTCATGCCGTCTTTTGCCATTCTGCAATAATTGTCAATGGTCTGTTCATAGGTGTTGCCTACCAGCCCTTCACCGCTTCGGAAGACCCGGCCTTTTTTAGCCATCTCATATGACAAGAGACCGCTTTCCAGCGCCGCACTGATTTTCGCCGCGCAAGAAGACTTGGCGCCGTCACAGACAATCCCCCCCACCGCACCCAGGGAATTGGTGATGATCATTCCGATGAGTTCAGCGTCCGCCCCCTGCAGAAAAGCGATCCCGCACACGGCGGCGGTTCCAGCGCTGACCGCACCGCAGAAAGCAGACAGCCGGCCCACTTTGTATTTCAATTCGATCGCCACCAGATTGGAGACCAGCATCGCCCGGTAGGTCTCATCCTCGCTCTTTCCCAGTTCTTTCGCGTATTCGATCACGGGGACAGAGACGGTGATTCCCTGATTGCCGCTGCCGGAATTGATCACCACCGGCATTTCACAGCCATTCATCCTGGCGTCTGACCCTGCCGCCGCCGAGGCTACGGCGCGAACCCGGATCCCGTTTCCATAGACTTCATGTAGAGTTTTTCCCACATTTTCTCCCCATTTCCCCTTCAATCCCTCCTGGGAAATGGCAAAGTTGCAGGCCGCCTGTTTTTGCAGTAAATCCCTGACATCGCTGTAATCCGCGGTTCGGGCATATTCCACTATCTTTTCCAGAGAAAGGCAGGATCGGTCTGTTCCACCTGTGCTGATTTCATCTTCTTCGTGAGGGATCTCAAAAATCGTCTCCCCGTTTTTCTCCACATGTACCACTTGATTGTGTGTGTGCATGATTTCAACTGTGGCGCTGTCCGATCCGCTTTCGCATTGTACGATCAAATGGAGTTTTGCCCGTGTGTCCAGCAATTTTACCTTGCAGACGTGCTGTGCCAGCAATTCCCTGACCTTTTGCAGGTCTTCTTTTGTGACGGAGGAGAGCACCTCCAATTCCCGGTCCGGATCACCGCCTACCGCACCTGCCAGAGCGGCCGCTTCGATTCCCCGCAAATCCACGGTCATGGGGACTACGACGGCTTTGGCATTTTTGATCAGGTTGCCACTGCAATGTACGGTCATTCTCTCAGGGGTCCTCCCCAGTACTTGCCTCGCTCTTGCCGCGGCGTAAGCGATGGAAATCGGTTCCGTACATCCCAGCGCTGTCATCAATTCTTCCCGCAATATTTGCGCATACTTTCCACAGTCCTCTTTTGTCAATTCCATTCTGGTTGTCTCCTTCTATCAAATTTTCATCGGCAGCGACATGATGGATTCCTTCTGATTCGATATCGTTTATACAGGTTTCCTTGCGAAAAAACTGGCTGAAAAATCAAAAATGAATTGTAAACGTCGCTGCCGGATCGGCTTTTATAAACGATTTTTCTTACTCACGTTATAAATTTTCCTTATCATAGCACGGGCAACTCCTCGTTTCAATGAAATTTCCAGGGTTAGACGGGAAATGTGATACGAAAAAGCGATTTACCACAAAGAGGATTTTTTGATTTCAGAATGGTTTTCAACCAATCCTATTTTTCCTGCTGCCTTGGTAAGTAAAGGTAGAATTTTGCTGCGATTTCGTGTAAGATGGAGTAAATACGGTCGGAGCGAACTTTGCCGGATGGGGGCTGATCCTGTCTCGGCTTGATACACGCAGTCGAAAGATCGTAACATCTGCAGAGACACATAAAAGCCAATCCCGACATTTGGCAGAAGTGAGGTGAAAAATGATGAAGAAAACGGAGAATGTTGGCGATGAAAATAGGACTGATTATATCCGCATCGGAAACGAGAGCGTTCCAGCAGATGCCGCAGCGCTAAAGCGCCTGGTTCTTCGCGGCATGAACGTTTCTTATGACAGTATCTTGTCCCCTTACCGGATAGATGACTTTTCTTTCTCAAAATTGAAATCTGTCTATCGTATGAGGACGGGGACAGAATTGACCCCTTCTGATTTTATTTCTTTCGAATTGGCAGATGAGAATAGAATGCTGACAAATGCTGGTGTTTTGCTGGCAGATGATTCCCCGATGCGGCATTCACGGCTTTTTTGTACACATTGGTATGGCCTAGACAAAGCATCTGGTATCATGGAAGCTTTGGATGATAAAGAATACAGCGGCTCTCTGGTATCTCTTTTACAAAATGGAATGGAATTCGTCAAGAATAACACGAAAAAGCGCTGGAAAAAGACGGGCACAGGCAGATTGGAAATGCCGGACTACCCGGAGCAGGCGGTACTCGAAGCACTTGTCAATGGCCTGATCCATCGAGATTATATGGAACTTGGCAGCGAAGTGCATATCGACATTTTTGATGATCGGATGGAAATCTATTCTCCTGGTGGTATGTTGGATGGTTCTCTCGTGCAAAACTTGGATACCGACTCAGTGGCGTCCAAACGCCGTAATCCAGTAATTGCGGATATCTTCAGCCGGATGCATTTCATGGAGCGCAGAGGAAGCGGTTTTAGAAAAATAAAGGAGGATTATCGCCATGCTTCGAATTATAGACCAGGGATGGAGCCATTGTTTCGCTCTACGCCTTCGTCGTTTTTTGTAATATTGCACAATTTAAATTACAACGTCCCAATTGAAGGAGTGTCGATTGACTCCCCGAAAGTGACGATTGCTCCTGACGAAGTGTCGATTGACTCCCCGAAAGTGACGATTGCTCCCGAAAAAGTGTCGATTGCTCCCACCGGCATCTCAATGGAGACGGCGATTGCAGACGTGAATTTCACAAAATCGATGAAAGAAAAAGCCACAAGTCTATTTACACAAATGGGATTTCACGGCATTTTTGGACGCAATGATATCAGGAAGATTACGGGCTTATCTGCGACTTCGGCAGGCAGTATGATCGCGAGATTGAGGCAGGCTGAATTAATTGAGGCAGTAAGCGGCCATGGCAAAGGAAAATATAAATTCATCCAAGTGGGATCTTAAAATAGAAAGGAGGTCATATCATGAAGCTGGCAATTGGAAATGACCATGTGGCTCTGGAGATGAAGAGAGAAATCAAGGCATATTTAGAGAGCCGCGGCATTGAGATCATCGATGTGGGCACTGACAGTCCGGATCGCTTCGATTACCCCATCAGCGGGTACAAAGTGGCGAGGCTGGTGGCGGATGGAGCAGTCGACGGGGGCGTGCTCATGTGTGGGACCGGCGTGGGAATCTCCCTGGCGGCCAATAAGGTACCCGGCATTCGCGCCTGTGTGTGCAGTGAGCCCTATTCGGCGCGGCTTTCCAAGCAGCACAACAATTCCAATATCATTGCTTTCGGGTCCCGGGTCATCGGCATCGAAACCGCGAAGATGATTCTGGACGAATGGCTATCCGCGGAGTATGAGGGAGGACGCCATCAGCGGAGAATTGACATGATCACACAAATCGAGCAGACCCATTCGCTGAAGGAGGCACAGTGAGACATGTCAGGAAGGCTTCTGTGTCCCTCTATGATGTGCGCGAATTACGGTCATCTGGCCTCTGAAGTCCGTGCGCTGGACGATGCGGGGGCAGATATTTTTCACTGTGATATCATGGACGGGACTTTTGTACCGAATTTCACCATGGGCGTGATGGACGTGCAGACCATTCGCCGCTATACAGATAAGCCGGTTGACTGTCATTTGATGATTGAAAATCCCGGCGGCAAAGTAGATTGGTTCATCAATGCCGGTGCCAATCTCATCTATATTCACCCGGAGTCGGAGCGGTATGTGGTCAAGACATTAGCCCATGTCAAAGAATTGGGCGCTGATGCCGGCATTGCGGTCAATCCGGACACCAGTGTGGCCAGTATCTCGGAGCTGCTGAATCTGTGCGATTATGTGATGGTTATGACCGTGAATCCGGGTTTTGCCGGGCAGGGATTCATCGATTTCACCAGGAAAAAGGTGCGCCAGTTGGCGGAACTGAAGGAACAGTATGGCTACAAGCTGATGATTGACGGCCACTGCACGCCGGAAATTGTGGAGGAATTGTCCGCGATGGGCGTGGACGGCTTCATTCTCGGGACCAGTTCCCTCTTTATCAAAGGGAAAACCTACAGGGAGAGCATGAGACAGCTGCGGGGGAATGAGATATGAAAATGATTGGAATGATCGTGCCGACGGTGGACAATTCTTTTTTCTCCGCTCTGGCCGCCGCTGTTCAAAAAGAAATGCGCGGTCAGGGGATACAGACACTGATTTACAGCTGTGACAACGATGTGGAGACGGAAAAAGAGGCATTCCGGCATTTGGTTTCTCTGCGGGCGGCAGGCATTATCTGTGTCTCCGGCCTGCGGGAGCTGCCCCGGGATCTGATGGAAGATCCACTGCCCCTGGTCTGGGTGGACCGGGTGCCCTCATCCGAGCAGCCGATTCCCTGGGTTGCCAATGATGACTGTGCGGCTACGGAGACGGCTGCCCGATATCTCATTGACAGAGGCTGCCGGAATATCCTGCTGATGCCGGGATTTTTGGCGGAAGGCCAGGAGAGCCCCCGGGTGACTGGGTATAAGAATGCGCTGAAGAAGGCTGGGATCCCCTATCAGGAGCAGTTTGTCCTGAAACGCCGGGGAGAGAGAAGCTCTGAGACGGAGAGCGAAGAATTGGTGCGGGATCTTTTGCAGCAGGGATACCGGTTCGATGGAATCATTACCGCCAGCGATCGAGCGGCGTTTGGTGTCATGGCGGGTCTGCGCAGCGTGGGTCTCTATGTCCCAGAGGATGTGCGGCTGATCAGCTTTGACAATTCCCCCTATTCTGCCATGGCAGCTCCCTCCATCACTTCCCTGGACAGGAACCCGGCGGCACTGGCGGAAAAGGCATGCAGGCAGCTGCTGCGGCTGATGCGCAAAGAGACCTGTGAGACAGAGACGATCATCCCGGTGGGAATAGTGAAACGGGACTCTACCAGGTAAATTCCCATGCCCCATGTCAGCGAGGAGGGAATTTTTCTTTCTCCTTGTGTGAGTCAGGCTTATGGTTTACAATCACATAAAAAGAAGAACGTGACATTATAATTTAGGAAAACGAAAAATTTATAAGGGAGGCAAAAAATGATTGACATCAAAGTAAAACCATTTTATCTCACAGACGAGGACGCTGCGTGGGTGGAGCAAACATTGTCCGACATGACCCTGGAAGAAAAAATCGGGCAGCTTTTCTGTCCGCTGGGATTTTCCAGTGATCCGGCTGCCATAAGCCACGTCGTGAAGGACCTCCATGTGGGCGGGATGATGTATCGCACCGGCTCAAAGACGGAGATTCACGCCACGTATGCCGCGATTCAGAAGATGGCGAAGATTCCGCTGCTCCTGGCGGCGAATACCGAGGCAGGCGGCAACGGTCTCTGTGTCGAGGGCACCAGTTTCGGCGAGCCGATGGCGGTGGCGGCGACAGATGACTCGGAAAATGCCTATCACATGGGTTACACGGCATGTGCCGAGGGGGCGGCGGCAGGGATGAACTGGTCGTTCG
>CAZROZ010000028.1:0-12253 GCA_964601745.1 uncultured Lachnospiraceae bacterium
AGGATCTGTTGACTCGTGGTTTTTCAAAGGATCAGATCCGGAAATATGGCTTTGCTTTTGATGGGAAAACAGTCCGCATCGGGTGCTGAAGCGCCAATAAAGAATAAGTGAACCGATGCTGAACTTCCCTATTCTCGTCTGATTTTCTGTCAAGATTCTACGCCACATGGGCAGTCCCTCTTTTCCCCTTGCCCTGTCAAATTCCCTCCACAATTTGTCGCCTGCCATGCGACCAAATGTCATTGTAATGATCCTATGATACAGCCACAAAAGCAATCAAACAGCTGCATTCTTGAAGGAGGAAAAGACAATGAAGAAGAATTTGACAGAGCTTGTATTTATCCTGGACAGGAGCGGCTCCATGAGCGGGCTGGAGGCTGACACCATCGGCGGCTTCAATTCTATGATCGAGCAGCAAAAGAAAGCGGAGGGAGACGCACTCATCTCCACCATTCTTTTCGACAATGACAGTGAGGTTCTTCATGACCGGGTCGCGATCAAAGACGTAGCGCCACTGACGGACAGAGATTACTACGTGCGCGGGTGCACCGCTCTCCTGGATGCCGTTGGCGGCGCGATTCACCACATCGGCAACATTCACAAATACGCCAGAGAGGAGGACGTACCGGAACACACCCTTTTCGTGATCACCACCGACGGAATGGAAAATGCCAGCCACCGTTACACCATCGACCGGGTGAAAGAAATGATTGAACGTCAGAAGAGTCGATACGGGTGGGAATTTCTCTTCCTGGGTGCCAATATCGATGCCGTACAGACCGCGAGAAATTTTGGGATCGCCGAGGACCGGGCGGTAAACTATCACAGCGATCACGTGGGGACAAAGCTCAACTACTCTGTCCTAAGCGAAACCATCACGCATGTGCGGACTGCGGGTTCCGTTGACCCAAATTGGAAAAAGAAAATTGACGAAGATTATGAGAGAAGAAAGGACAATCGGAGAAAATGAAAAGGACCATTACGGTAAAAGGAGTCGGGACTGCGTCAGTGAAACCTGATTTTGTGGTTCTCTCTCTTTCGGTGGATGCGAAGGACCGGGAGTACAACAGTGCGCTGCAGAAAGCATCCAGCAAAGTAGAATGCCTGCAGGATGCAATTCAGGCCATCGGTTATGAAAAGTCTGACCTGAAGACGACAAATTTTGATGTGCGGACAGAGTATGACCAGGTGAAGGATAAAAATGAGCGTTACCGGCGCGTATTTACCGGATATGTGTGTGCCTATCGCCTTTCCCTCTCCTTTGATTTCAGCGACACACGCCTGGCGGAAACGCTCTCGGCTCTCTCCGCCTGCACCGCGAATCCGGAGATGGGGATCTCCTTCACTGTGAAAAATCCGGCAAAAGTCAGCGAAGCACTCCTGCGGGACGCGGCGGCAAATGCCAGGAAGAAAGCAGAAATCCTGTGCTCGGCTTCTGGCACTGCGCTGGGCGATCTGCTCACCATCGACTATAATTGGGGAGAACTCAATCTTCTATCCGAGACAAGATATGACATGGACGGCTGCAGACCGATCATGGCAATGAGTCGGGCTTCCGTTCCGGAAATTGAACCTGACGATATCCAGGCAAATGACACAGTGACTTTTGTCTGGGAGATCTCTTGAGAGGAGGTACTTTTATGCTTGGCGCAATCATCGGGGACATTGCCGGTTCCCGTTTTGAATTCAACAATCACAGGAGCAAAGAATTTACACTTTTTGCCTCTGACTGCAGGCCTACGGACGATTCCATTATGACGCTGGCAGTCGCAAAGGCACTGCTGTCCTGCCGTGGCAATTATGAGAATCTGGGCGAAGAGGCGGTCCACTGGATGCGGAAACTGGGGCAGCCTTATCCCGACTGCGGCTACGGTGGTCGGTTCTATACGTGGATGTATTCCAAGGATCCAAAGCCCTACAACAGCTATGGAAACGGTGCCGCGATGCGGGTCAGTCCATGCGGCTTCCTCGCGAAGAGCTTGGAGGAGGCAAAGGCTCTCTCAAAGGCGGTGACAGAGGTGACGCACAACCATCCGGAGGGAATCAAGGGGGCGGAGGCAACCACAGTCGCTCTCTATCTGGCTAAAACCGGCAAAGGCAAAGACCAGATCCGAAGGGAAGTGGAAACGCATTACTATCCGCTGAATTTCACGCTGGAGGACATCCGAGATACGTATCGTTTCAACGAAACCTGCCAGGAAACCGTGCCCCAAGCCATTGAAGCTTTCCTGGAATCCACGGATTTTGAAGACGCCATCCGAAATGCGATCTCCATCGGCGGTGACAGTGACACACTGGCTGCCATCACCGGCGGGATTGCGGAGGCCTCTTACGGCATTCCAGACCCTCTCCGGAAAGAAGCAGAAAACTGCCTGTCTTCTCACCTGGACCCCGTTTTTTCGGAAATTTTACATCAATTTGAGGGCTGCTAGAGGATGCACAGACGGTGTATGGCCCCCGCTGTTGGATTTTCTACAAGTCCTGTGCTACAATCAAATCAATGAATTCGAGGAGACCCTTTTCCTATTTGGAGGTGATACTGTTTGGGCAAGATGAATTATACCGTAAAGGACAGCGTTTTCACTTATCTTTTCAGTCAGCCTGAGTACACGCGGCAGCTCTATTTGACGCTGCATCCTGAAGACACCGATGTAACCGAGGAGGACTGTAAACTTGTAACGCTGGAAAACATTCTAACTACAGGACTGTATAATGATCTCGGCATCCAAATAAGGAACAGACTCATTTTGCTTGTGGAAGCGCAGTCGACTTTTTGCATTAACATTGTTCTGCGCATACTGCTTTACCTCGCAAACACTTACAAAGATTACGTTGATGAACACAAGCTTAATTTGTATTCCACAAAACCAGTAAAAATCCCATGTCCAGAACTCTATGTTGTGTATACGGGAAACAAAAAGGATGCTCCTGATGAGCTGCATCTCTCTGATCTTTTTGACGGAAAAGGCAGCGTGGAGCTCACGGTTAGGGTGCTGAAAAGAAACAATCAAAACGATATCATCGATCAGTATGTCCGCTTCTGTGAGATTGCCAACGAGCAGAGGAAAGAGCATGGCAGGACAGAGGAAGCGGTAAGTGAGACAATTGAGCAATGCATGGAAGAAGGGGTACTTGCCCCCTTCTTATCGTCTCGGAAAAAGGAGATAGAGAGCATTATGATGACAGTATTCAGTCAAGATAAAGCCATGGAAATGTGGGGCATGGAATTATTCCAGCAAGGCGAGGAAGTTGGAATTGCAAAGGGAATAGATAAAGGTATCGCTCAAGAACAGGAAGAAGGAATAACGGCGTTAATATCTTCATTGTATGAATTCAATATCGGAAAAGATAAAATTGCCGAGAAGCTGATTGAGAAATATCATCTATCTGCCCCCGAAGCAAATAAAAAAATAGAGCAATATATGATATCAAGGTAGAAAACCTTGACCCACGGCATGCTTGCATACCAACGGAGCATAGGGTTCTCTCTCCGCCCTAATATGAGGAAGTAATGGAGTAGAGAACCCACGGATTGCTCCGCTGCGATGCAGCTCCCGCAATTCTAAACCGTATTCGCAATCTGGGCTATCGCTTCGTGGATGTAAGGCTTAAGGCTATAACAAGCATAATTATGTCGTTAACTATAGCTCATTCATCCCAACATGTGCACCCGTTCCCTCAGCATTCCCTTTCCCGTTTCCGGCAGGGCAAGGGCGTCAATCCACGCCTCCCACTCCCGCTCAGTGGTAAAAGATCTGGTTTTCTCCCACTCTGCGTCTTTGTACGTATTTCGCTGGGGAAGCATCAAAAAGCATGCCAGGATCTGGGCGCGGAGAACTTTCTCCCAGTCCGGCTCCTGAAACGAAACCGTGAGCTCCGCCTGCTCTCCCGGTGCCAGAGAAAAAATAGCCTGCAGGCAGCGATTATGGCGCATTGTCACTGGTCTCTCCCCATGGTTCACCAGCAACGCCACGGTCCCCTCTTCCACATTCTTAAAGAAGACGTGAAACTCTCGCCCGATGCTTTGATTCTCTATCATCAGCTTCTGGACTCCGGCCTCCTCCTGCCTGGTGACAAATTCCACCCGGTCCGGTTTTTCTCCCTCCCACATAGTACAAGCGCTGCTGCCATTAAAAACTAAAACATCCAAACGTGACGGCGTTTCACAGCGGTTATCCGGATCCGGGTCCAATGGCAGCACAGTGCCTTCCCCTGCAAAGACCGGCATCGCGCCCGCATCCCGGTACACGTCGATCCACCGTCCGCCCTGGTAGAGTCCTCCGGAGAAAATATCCGTCCATCTGCCCTCCGGCAGCCATACCCGCTTCTTCGCGATGCCCAGTTCCGCGGAATGAGCGGTGATGGGAGCGGCCAGCAAATCGCCAAAGAGATATTGATGATCTGCCTCATAGGCAGCTTCCTCCTCCGGCCAGCCATAGTACATGGGACGAATCAAAGGTCTGCCCTCCAGGGTATTGCGCCAGGACTCCGCATACAGATAGGGAATCAGACTGTGGCGGAAGCGAAACCATTCTCCCGCGGCAGCCCGGAAAGGAACCGTCAGCGTCCACGGTTCTTTGGAAGTCACCACAGACGGACAACAGTGGAGACGATTGATAGGGCTGAAAACGCCGAATTGCAGCCATCGCAGGTACAATTCTTCGTCCCGCTCTCCCCGGTGATGGCCGCCGATATCGTGACTCCACCATCCATATCCCGCATTCGCCGCTGTGGCGGTAAAATACGGCATGTAATCCAGAAATTCCCAATCCATGTGAATGTCCCCGCTGAAACCCAGGGGATAGCGATGAGATCCGATTCCGGCATAACGGGATAAAATCAATCCCCGCCCTTTTCTCTCCTGATTATCCAGATAATGGTAGTGATTCAATGCCCAGAGGGGATCCAGCCCTTTCAAAGCGGTGGTAGTCCCCTGCTGCCAATCAATCCACCAGAAGTCCACCCCTTCGTCCTCCATGGGATGGTGCACCAGATTCAGATAATTATTGACAAATTTTGGATTCTCAATTTGGAAAGAAACCGGCCTTTTTTCTTCCGGGTCAAGTCCCATGGCCTCTGCCGTCGCGCGATAAGGTTTCTCAAACCAGCGAATGCCCAGAGCCGGGTGCAGATTCAGCGTCACGTGCATCCCCCGCTCATGCAAATCCTGGAGCAAAGCGCAGTGATCCGGAAAAAGCGTCTCATTCCAGGTATATCCGGTCCAACCAGAAGTGCCGCCGTAGATCTCGTCGTCTAAGCCCTTCTCGGTGATGCCGAAATCCTGATCGATCTGGACGTGGTGCCAGTCCATATCTATGACCGCCACAGAGATCGGTATGCCCTCATCAGAAAAATTATCCATCACATCCAGATATTCCTGCTGCGTGTACGGCCAGTATCTACTCCACCAATTGCCCAGTGCGAAGCGGGGGATCACCGGCGTAGGTCCGCAGATGCTGTACAAAGCTTTCACCGCGCCGGCATAATCATGCCCGTAGGCAAAAACATAGAGGTCTCTGCTTCCCTCTTTCCTCTGGGATAATTGCCCGTCTTGAAGCAGCAGCAGACTCTTGCTGTCATCGTAGACTGCCACTCCGCTTCTAGAACATACGCCTGTCTCCAGGGGGATGTGTTCCCGGTCATAGATCGTCACGGAAGGATCCATCCGCAGATACCGTCCATCGCTGGTGTCAAGCGTACAGAACGTGCCAAGAAGATTTCCTGTATTGTCCAGCTTGGCCTGCTTCCCGTCCGGGAAAGTGACGATGCTCTCCTCAATATTTTTCTTATTTAACGAAAGCGTCACCGCGTCTGTCCGGATGATGAGGAAATCCTCCTCTCGCGCCGCCGTAAAGGCCACAGCCGGAAGATCCCGGAACCAGACTGCCTGGGTAGCCTCGTCAGTAAAAGAACCCGTCTCCACGCGAAACAACCGTCCTGTCAAAACGCTGACCCGCAGTGAACCGTCTGTCACCACATTTTCCTGCCTTGCCTGCGGCCTCATTTTCACAGTCAAATGAGGCATCAGCTGATCTTCGAATCTGTTCATTTTCTCTCTCCAGTCTGTCATCTATCATTGGATCGCGCAAGGAAGATACCTCCTTAGCAGCAGTAATATCATCACATTTTTCTTCTGACCGGGGGGGGAATCATTGCACCCTTCTCTCGCCGGGAAAAATCACTGCACCCTTCTCCCACCGGAAAAAATCATTGCACCCTTCTCTCACTAGGAAAAAATCATTGCATATTTTCCCTCACCGGAAAAAAATCCCCCGAACGAAAAAACTCGTTCAGGGGGAATTTCATCTGCAAAATTGAGGTACGAATCAGACCGGATGCCAATCTGCCAATCACAAACGGCAATCACGCGCACCGTTCGTCATCTCTCACAGGTAACGGAAGAGCTCCTTCGCCTCTTCCTTCCTGGTCGTATCCGCCACTGCCAGCACCTCTGCCCGCACAATCCGATCGCCAAAAGAAATGGCAATCACATCTCCGACTTTCACCTCAGCAGATGCCTTCGCCGGACGATCATTGATCATCACGCGGCCCGCATCACACGCCTCATTGGCTACTGTCCTGCGCTTGATCAGACGGGAAACCTTCAGGTATTTATCAAGCCGCATGAATTACTTCACAGCATTCTTCAACGTCCTGCCGGCTTTGAATCTGGGAAGTCTGGTGGCGGGAATCGAGAGTGATTCACCGGTGTGCGGATTCCTGCCCTCTCTGGGGCCTCTCTCAGTGACTTCAAATGTGCCGAAACCTACCAGCTGAACCTTGCCGCCCTGGGCCAACTCATCCGATACAACCTGAACGAATGCCTTCACTGCCTTCTCCGCATCCTTCTTCGTCAACTTGGTCTGCTCACAAATGGCAGCAACTAATTCTGTACGATTCATCTTACTTAACCTCCATGATGATATTAAATATTAAGACGACTCTTGCGTCCCGTCCGTGCCGCCCTGCCTGGCAAGATCCCATAACTTCATCCATGTGTCGCGGTCAATTTCTGTCAAAATTAGTTCTCTGTCCGCCGCGGCTTTCTCGACACGCTTGAATCTACTTATAAACTTATTAGTAGCGTTTGTCAAGGAATTTTCAGCATTTAAGCCAAAAAAACGCGCCAAAGAAACCACCGCAAAAAGCAGGTCCCCGATCTCTTCCTGCAAGTGACTTTGATCCGTTTTCTCGGCTGCTTCTCTGCACTCTCTCCATTCCTCCAAAACCTTTTCAAAGACGCCATCCGCCTTCTCATAGGAGAATCCCGCGTCTTCGGCTTTTTTCTGCACCTTCTCCGCCCGGATCAAAGCGGGCAGGGCGGCGGCCACTCGCTCCATTCCCTGGGAAATAGTCTCCTCGCCATGCTCTTTCTTTTTGACCTCTTCCCAGGCAGGCATTTCCTCGCCTGACTTTCCAAAGACATGGGGATGTCTGCGAATCATTTTTCGTGCCGTGCTGTCAATCACCGTGTCCAGAGAGAATAGGCCTTCCTCCTCGCCGATCAGACTCTGCAACACCACCTGCAGCAGCAGATCCCCCAATTCTTCAACCAGGTTGTCAGAATTCTGTGTGGCAGATAAGGTGTCAATGGCATCTGCCGTCTCATAGGCTTCCTCAATCACACAGTTCCGCAGGCTCTCATGGGTCTGTGTGCTGTCCCAGGGGCAGCCGTCTTTTGCCCGCAGCCGCCGCATGATTTCCAAATATTCCTCCCAGGTATAGAGTTCGCTGTGTTCCATCGTATCTCCCATCTTTCTGACCGTGTAGTATGCCGTTTAGTATGATATGTGCCGACATTATCCCGATATCCTTCCCTATGTGAAACCTCTTGTCTCCTCATTAAATATGGATATTCACCCATTTCCCCTGCTTAAAACGGATCGAAGCAAAAATATAGCGGGACATCTGATCGCACAGCACGCCCAGCCAGATTCCGATGATACCCAGACCTGCCCAGTAACACAGCACGTAAGATCCCACCGTCCGAATGACAGTGACACTGACAGCGGTAACCACAGCCGTATAAAACGTATCCCCGGCGCCCCGCAGGCAGCCCATATAAATGACCTGTCGAATCTGGAAAATCAAGATGAAAATAATCACATGCATGATCTGCACCCCAATGGAGACGATCTCCTCCTCCTGGAAAAAGAGCCGCATCAGGAATCTGCCGCCAAACAGGTAAATCAGAGTCAGTCCCACGGTAATCACACCGCCGATCATCTGACAGGTATGCCCGCATTCTTTGGCTCTCTCCGGATCCCCGCTCCCCAGACTGTGCCCGATCAGTGCCACCGCGGCCACCTGCAGACCATCTCCAAAGGCAAAGGAAAGCCCCAGCAAATTCATTCCCACCTGATGCGCCGCCATCACCGCGGTCCCCTGATCCGCGGCCATCACAGCAGTCAGCATGAATCCGATCCGCATCAGTATCTGCTCCAGAAATACACTGTACCCCACCTTGATCAGACTTTTCAACGCGTCCCTGGTCGGCTTGATCTTCTCCTTCCTGATATAGGGGATGCTTACAAATGTATCAGATTTGCACAGGGACAAAATGCTCATGATACACGCCACTACGGTCCCCAGCACCGTAGCAATGGCGGCGCCCACCATGCCTAATTTGGGAAATCCCAGATTTCCCTGAATCAGCAGGTAATTAAAACAGATATTCACCAGACTGGACGTGACGTTGGTCTTCATGCTGATTCTGGTATTGCCCGCACCCCGCTGTGCCGCGTTGATGTCGATCTGCAGGCAGTTGAAGATCATGCCGCCCATCACAATCTGAAAATAGATCACCGCGCTGTCATGGGTCTCCGGTTTGGAGCCGCAGAGCCGCATCAGCGGATCTGCCATCACCACAAAAAAAACGCTCAGCACGACGGCGGCGATGACAACAAAAACCATGGCCGTATATAAGATTTGATTGGCACTACGCTTTTTTTGCTCTCCGCGTCGTCTGGCCACCAAGGCAGAAATGGCTACATTCAAGGCAAGAAAGAGAGAAAGTCCGATGAATTTGGGCTGTGTGGTCAAGCCTACCGCTGCCACCGCATTGGATCCCATCGAGCTCACCATCAGAGAGTCAATGAGCCCGGCTAATGCCACGAAGAAAGATTCCATCATGGCAGGCCAGGCCATATCAAGTGTTTCCTTTACGATTTTCTTCTGAAATTTTCTCATGTTATCCTTTCTACTGCATATTGTCCTCTCTATTGCTTGTTATCCTTTCTACTGCATATGGATCCTTTCTACTGTCAACAGTCCAAAAAGTTCTATAGCTAAGCGACATTAAGCATCTCACTTTGAGCTATAGAGTGTTTTTTTTGAATTCATTGAAAATCAAAGTGAACTTAATTATGTCGTTAACTATAGCACCCCGATGCTGCTTGATCCTGAAACATGAAATTTTCAATGCCATTAACCATCGGGCAGCACATCGCGCTATCCTGAAGTCCCATTTGAATCCGACAAGGCAGCTCTGCGGTGTCAGCTTGCCTCACCGCAAAATCAGATCGCTGATTTTTCTGAAATCCCCGTCCGGCACACAGTAAGTGGCCTCTCCTTTTCCGCGAAAGGCAGGGGAAGTCGCTGTGTGAAGATACAGACAATCCATGCCCACTGCCCGGGCACCGGCCACATCTGAATCCGGATCATTTCCAATCATAACACATTCTCTCTCATCCAGGTGATAGGTCGTCAGCAATTTCCTGAAAAAATAAGGAGACGGCTTCTTACACTGATGCTCAGATGAAATGAAAATGCCGTCAAAATATTCTGTCAATCCCACCATCTCGATTTCCGGTCTCGTAAAATCAGTCTGCGCGTTAGAAAGAAGGTAGATCCCCTTCCCGCGCTGACGCAATTGTGTCAGGAAGTCCATCACCCCATCGTACAGTGTGAGATATCTTCTTGATAGAGTGCGAAATGCGATCGCCGTCATTCTCGCCATAGAGGCGTCACACTCCACTCCTTTTTGCCGATAAAGATCCGCGAACACCTTTGTCATATCTGGCTCCGGATAGGGAAGAGAAATCTTTTCCACCTGCTGTCTTTCCAAGAGCCGCAGCTGTGTCTCCAATTCCTGCGGTGTATAGGATGCCCCGCAGGCACAATAGATTTCACTGCATTTTTCCCACAGATCCGGATCGTGTTCCTCTGTACGGATGTCAACCAAGGTCCCGTAGAAATCAAAAATATAATTTTGATACATTTCACAGCTCCCCTGTCATAGGCAATATCTCACAACTCCCCGTTATAGGCAATATCTCACAATTGTCCTGTCATAGGAAAAATGGATGCAATCTTTCACCTTTCCGGCACAGGAAGGCGTGTCCAAAACGAAAGTGGATTGATTCCTCTTCATCCACCCTCCTTGCCGATGATTGTCAAAGTCTCTTCCGGTCTCTGGGGCGCTGTAAAGGCAGTGTGCCGTTCAATGGACAAAACGACAGCTTTTTCCGTTTCCCCGGCCTCACCCGGTACCAGCACGATATCTCCGATCTTCAACCGAGCACTGCCGGCAAGGTAGTACAGATTCTTTCCGTTATCCAGGCGGGAAACCCGGCAGAAAGTGAATTCCTCCAGGGTTTCTACTTGCGCAGGCACAACCGCGTCTCCCGAAAATGTGTCCTCCGCCGATGCAGCCAAGTCTCCCGGGATTATGCCTTCCGACGCCGCAACCAAGCCTCCCGGAAAAGAGTCTTCCGACGCCGCAAAATTTCTCGGATGTTCTCCCCTGGTCAGCGCTGCCGTTCGCTCCAAATTCGTCCCTTCTTCTTGATCCAGGTCCTCCCGCTCCACCGTCTCACGGGCAACCGGATTCGCGGCTGCCTTTACCGCCTTTAGCGCAGCGTTGTAATCATTCCTGGTCTCAAAATTCTCCGGGTCGAGTCCATACGCACTGCCATCCTCACAGTTCAAGCGCCACGCATACCTGTTGTCATTCGAACCATAAAACTGGATATCAATTCTGTCATTGGAATTGGGAATAGGGCGCCGTCTGGCGGCAGCGGCAGCCTCCTCTTCTCTCTCGATAGAGTGAATCGCGCTGGTGGTCCCCCATAATCCGCCCAGTCCCATTTTGCCGACGGTTCCGCCCCGCATTGCGCCGAGGCCAAAAACCGTAGTCGCCGCCTTGATCGATTCATCCCCGTATCCCTTTTTATAATCACTTTTCACCTTATGCCGCGCGTAAACGCCCATCGCCGCGGCTCCCAGCAGATTGACAATCTCATCAAGGGGATCAAGGCCTTTCGAGGAATAGTTTCTCCCGGACTTTGCCATCTTCTCCCTGCCTCCTTACTCCACTCCCAGCGCTTTAAACACTGCGTCCTCCGCGCTGCTGTAAAAAATGAGGTTAAAACTCCCGATCAATTCCGCCGGCACCGTACCCAGATCCGCCGCCGAGGTAATGGGCAGCAGCACCTTCTTCGCTCCGCTGTCCAGGCACACCTGCAGCGTATCGGCCAGATTGTCCGTCTTCATCAGAGTGCCGCTGATACTGATCTCACCCAGGACCGCCATTGTACTCAGAACCGGCTTCCCCAGGGCAATGGAACAGAGCGCGATCAGGGACGGCAGCGCCAGTTTTCCGGTCATGCCGATGCCCTGCAAATCCTGGTAATTAATGATATAGTCTTTTGTCGTCGTGCTGATGGACCCGCTGATCCGTCTACCGTTGGCCTTCAAAAATTGAAATGCCGTGTTGGACGATTCCCGGGCTTCCCGGTCACTGCCAATGCCGGTGCGATCGAACTTTCCACTGCCAGGCAGCATTTGACTCTCTAATCGAAAAACGCCGAGCATGCCGGATTTTCCCCGGGAGACTGTGTAGACCTGCCCCGGATTGCACATTCCCTCCGGGATTAATTTTCCGCCGCTCTGTTCCGGCACAGAGACAAAATATTCTTGAAACGTCTCAAGATCAATGTAGGAGAAATTCACATCATAGAATTCCATTCCACCCAGCTTCTTCAGCTGCTCCTTCACACGCCGCCGCATTTCCAGCGCCAGCCGCAGGATTTCCTCCAGCTCCTCCTTGGTGAATTCTCCATCCGGATAGAGCAGCTTCAGATATCCGTCCACCATCCGCCGCACGGCGATGGTATCCCGCTGATTCAGATTGCTGCCCAGCCGGAAATAGCGGTCTAATGCGTCCCCGTACTGTTCTTTGCGCAGTTCCCGGATGAATTCCGCCAGATAATCGGTGATGAAGCCGTAATCATCGGTGAAATGTTCCGGGCGG
>CAZROZ010000029.1:0-12210 GCA_964601745.1 uncultured Lachnospiraceae bacterium
GATTGCGGGAGCGCCGCAGGCGCGGAGCAATCCGTGGGCTTTCATCCATGGTGGCGCCCCAAATGCGGAGCATGGGAGTTTATTTTTATTCTTATTCGTATCCTCATCCTCTGTTACCTTTGATCGTATTGATCCAGGATCCGATTGATCCGGTCGACAGGTGTCAAGAATTCACTGATAGAAGCGTCATGATTCAGCGCGTCGATGAGAAGCGCCACATATTTACTCATGTCTACGTCAATATAGTAAGGCCGAGCCAGCAGCGCGGGGGATTGATAGACCAGATTGGTGGTCAAGACATAGTCGATCAGCCCGTCCTCTTTTGCCCGGTCGAATTTCTCCAGTCCATTAGTAAAGAGCCCGAAGGTAGCTGCCACCAGTATCCTGCGGGCTTTTCTGCTCTTCAATTCTTTTGCCACATCCAGCATGCTGTCGCCGGAAGAAATCATATCGTCAATAATCAACACGTCCTTGCCCGCCACGTCAGAGCCCAGAAATTCATGGGCGACAATGGGATTGCGACCGTCAATGATGGTGGAATAGTCCCGGCGTTTGTAAAACATTCCCATGTCTACGCCCAGCACATTGGCGAAGAAGACTGCCCTTCCCATCGCCCCTTCGTCCGGACTGATGACCATCATGTGTTCCGCGTTCATCTGAATGTCCGGCACATGGCTCAAAATGGCCTTGATGAATTGGTAGGTGGGGTGTACATTCTCAAAACTTTTCAGCGGAATGGCATTCTGCACCCGGGGATCATGTGCGTCGAAGGTGATGATGCCGTCCACGCCCATGTCGGTCAGCTCCTGCAGCGCCAGGGCACAGTCCAGAGACTCCCGGGTTGTGCGTTTGTGCTGCCTGCTTTCATAGAGAAACGGCATGATGACGGTGATGCGGCGAGCCTTTCCTCCAATAGCGGAGATCATGCGCTTTAGGTCCTGGTAATGGTCGTCCGGCGACATGTGATTCTCATAACCGCACACCGTGTAGGTCAGACTGTGGTTGCAGACGTCCACCAGCAGATACAGGTCATCCCCCCGCACTGACTCATTGATGATCCCTTTGGCCTCCCCGGAACCGAAACGGGGGCACTGGGCATCGATCAGGTAAGAATCCCGGTGATAACCGCTGAAGGCTATATTGGAAAAGTGTTCGTGCTGACGTTCGCTGCGCCACTTTACAATATATTCATTGACCTTTTTCCCGATTTCTCTGCTGCTCTCCAGGGCAATGATTCCCAGCGGTCCGATAGGAATTGTCTCTACGGGGATATTTTTCGGCATTGTTTTCTCCTCCTATGGGTGCCTTAATGTGACAGCCCTCACGGCAATTGTGTCGCGACAGATGGCTCATTTTCATGTGTGCGATCTTATTCGTGTAACCTCATTCCACACATAAAGGCGCACACGTGTAGCAATACTTTACACATAAAGCAATGTTTCACGCATAAAGACGCGTACATGTAGCAATGTTTCACGCATAAAGACGCGTATGTGTAAAAGCACAGTTCGCTCACATACGCGCCAGTTTCTTTCTCAGGCGGATATCCTCCCCCACAATTTTGCAGAGCGTATAGTCACTGGTGATGCGGGAAAAGACGCGTTCACTGTAATGCTGCCCCAGCTCATTCCAGGGAATGTTGGTGGAGATCACCGTGGCCTTATGGCTGAGCTGGCGCTCACTGATGCACTGGTAGAGCTGAGAAGAGAGAAAACTGTTATTCAATTCTGTCCCCAGATCATCCAGCAGCAGCAGATCGCAGTCAAAGAGATAAGAGAGCTGTTCTTTGGCATCCTCATTTCCCTCCTCCTCCCGGTGAAAACGCTCTTCCTCGAAGAGAGAGAAGAAAGCCGGGGCGGAGAAATACAGAACCGTGTAGGCTCTGTCCAGGAGCTCCTTGGCAATGCAGTGCATCAGAAACGTCTTTCCCACGCCGGTGCCGCCGTACAGCAGCAAATTCTCCTGAGAGATGGAAAAGGAATCCACGAAATTCCGACAGATCTGATAAACCCGCTTCATATTGTCATAAGGCGTCATGCGGGTCGTCTCTTCAATGTAGTCCTTGCTGTAATAGGCAAAGGAAAACGTCTCAAAATTTTCCACCTGGAGGATGTCCTTCAAGTTGGACTGCGCATAGACGTATTCGACAATCGCCTGCTTGAAACAATGGCATTTCTGTCCGTCGCGGTAGCCGGTGTCGTGACAGTCCGGACACGTATAAATCGGATCCAGATAATTCGCGGGATAGCCGTGTGCCAGCAAGAGCTGCCGCTTCTCCTCGCTGAGCTTCTCATTGTGGATGCGCAGCTCTGAGAGGACACTCTCATCAGATTTCCCATTGAGCAGATCTTTGGCACAGGACAGAGATTTGGAGGATATCGCTTCATCCAGCTGCCGGAAGACAGGGATCCGTTCATAGATTTCCTCTGTGCGCTCTGCGTGCAGACGAAGATTTTCCAGCTGCCGCCGGTCGTACTCCCGCATGATGGTATTATATTGTGCATTGCGTAAAGACATAGAACAGGTTCCTCCCTGTGCTTATTCCGCCGGTAGATTCTGTGCGCCCTTTCCCAAAAGCTGCTGTTCCATGGAAGAATAGTCGGCAGAAGTATATAAACGCTGCGGAAACGCGTGAAATTGTCCGGTCTGCCTGCGCTTCTTCTTGCCGGATTCTTTCCGTCCCCGGTCGGTCTCCAGGCTGTGAATCTGATCCGCCTCCTGCACCTGCTCCAGTGTGGTGATGCCGGCCTCGTGCCATTTGGATAAAATGCCGTCAGTATACTTAAAGTCCGGTCTTCCCACCTGCAGCAGGGACCGATCACAGGCTTCCTTCACCAGTTCCGCGGAGAAACCGTAGTCAGAGAACCATTTGTGGATAAAAGCGAGTTCGGCTTCTCCCGGTGCCCGGTTGAGGCCGAAAGCACGCACGACAGTCTGGGTCTCCACTTGATGGCGCTTTATGGCGAGCTCCGCTTCCTCTACGGTGGTGATTCCCTGCTTATGCCAGCTGATAGCCACCGCCTCCACGTAATTCGGATGAGTCTTGCCCTGAGAGATACAGTACTCATACAGACGCACAATCAAACTCGGGGAGAAGGAATACCCCTGGTAGAGGGAAGCAAGCAGCTGGGTCTCGGCTCCCATCAGTGGACGTTCTAAGTAAAGCTCGATGATTTTCGTCAGGGAGACAAATTCTTCACTGGTGGGGAGAGGACTGGCAAGAGGGAGTCGGGAGAGAATCGCCGGCATCTCCTCCTCTGCATCCGTGTTATTTTGTGCATTAGATGTCCGCGGCACAGGTTCCTTCTCTTCTGTTTCTGTTTCCTTTTTTTCTGAAAGTTCTGAGAGACCATTCTTTTTAGACAGCGAAATCGGGATGGGGAACGGGTCTATCACAGCTGCACCGCCGGCCGAGTCCCTTCTATTCGCGTCGGTTTGGGCAGCATTTCCAGTGACGGTGTCAGAAAGTATTTGAGTGGCGTTTCCGGTGCCAGTGTCAGACAGTATTTGGGCAACGTTTCCAGTGTCAGACAGTATTTGGGCAACGTTTCCAGTGTCAGACAGTATTTGGACAGTGTTTCCAGAGCCGGTTCCAGAAAGCATTTGAGTGGCGTTTCCGGCGTTGGCGCTAGCAAGTGAAAGCCTGCACCCATCGTTTCCCCGGGGCTTTTCCCCTTCGAAAGGATTTGGATCAGGATGCTGCTCCTTGGGATTTGGACCAGGAGTTTCCTCTTTCAGACTGCGCACCAGCACACTTTTGATCTCTCCTTGTTCCTCTACCAGCGTGAGCAGTCCCTGCCGCTCCCAGTAGCGCAGCCCCCGGCGCACATCAGCCTCAGTCTCTCCCAGATGGTCCGCCAGACCGGAGAGTGAGAGGCCGTCTGTCGGTTCTGCCAGCGCCCGCAGCAGGCACAGGTAGATTTTGACGAAGGTCCCGTTCGCCTGGGGGAGGTATCGATCTACGAAGGTGCAGGGCACGGAAAAAGCAGAGAGCTTCTCCTCCCTCTGCAGGGAGAAAGTACCGGACTCTGAATCCTGCCGCATGCCGAAACACCTCCTCTTTTCACCGGATTTTATAATAAAAATCATGTCAATAAATCACAAGAAAGAATTCACATTAAAGCAAAAACAACTTTAAAACGCAAAGCCCACCAAGCGGCAACCAGGCACAAAAAGTCCTTCCCCTTTCAGGGCAAGGTGGAGTATAACACGATTCTTTTTAAATGAAAAGTGGACCAGGTCCGTTCTACCAAGTGTGTATAGAATTGTGGACAGTGTGGATAACTCTGCCCTGGGTATGGGAGGAAATCGAGTTATTTCTGCAAATTCAAGCAAAAAGGGAATCAGGTTTCAGAAAAAAGGGCAGGAAAAAAATATCCACAATCTTAAATTCGACAAGTTGTTGATAAGATTGTGGATAGTGTGGATTATTTTCCTCCAAGCAGTGTTTCTCCAATGATTACCACGTCTCCCGCCCCCATGGTTATCAACAATTCCCCTTGTTTACAATTTTCCAGAAGAAAATTTTCTACCTCATCGAAACTGGGGAAATAATCGGCTTTGACTCCCATGTCGCGCAGAAGGTCCCGCAAATCCCGGGATGAGATATCTCCCGGATCCTGTTCCCGGGCGGCATAAATGTCGGTTAAGACGACGTGATCCGCCAAGGAGAGCGCTTTGGCGAATTCCGGCAGGAGCGCTTTGGTCCTGGAGTAAGTGTGGGGCTGGAAGACACACCAGACTTTGGAGAAGGAATCCCGCGGCACTGCCTGCAGTGTCGCGGTGATTTCAGTGGGGTGATGGGCGTAGTCATCGATGATGGTCACACCTCCCACGGTTCCCTTGTATTCGAACCGGCGGTCTGTGCCGGTGAAATTCTGAAGCCCCTGCTGAATCTGCGGGAAAGAGATTCCCAGAAAGTCCGCCGCCGCGACCGCTGCCAGAGAATTGGAGACATTGTGGATTCCAACCACCCGCAGGGCGATGTGCCCCAGCAGTTCCCCCCGCCGTATCAGATCGTAGGATCCGTTGCCCAGGGTATCAAAGGAAATATGGGAAGCCAGGTAATCCGGTGCGGCGCGATCCCCACTATTTTCTATGCCATAGGTCAGGATCGTCCTGCAGGTCAAGCCCTCGGTGAAATAGGCGAGATCCGGAATCGCGCTGTTGATAATCAGAGCGCCGTCCTCCGGCAGATGTTCTGCGTAGCAGCGGAAGGAATGGCGGATATCGGCCAGATCCCGAAAGAAATCCAGGTGGTCCGCGTCCACATTCAGAATCACCCCCACCCGCGGGTAGAATTTCAGGAAGCTGTTGGTATATTCACAGGCCTCTGTGAGAAAGTAAGGGGAGGTGCCGATCCGCAGGTTGCCGCCGATGGCCTTCAGCATGCCGCCGACACTGACGGTGGGATCGGTGTCCGCCGCCAGCAGGATGTGGGTCAGCATAGAGGTCGTGGTAGTCTTGCCGTGGGTGCCTGAGACGCCGATGGACTGCGGGTAATTGCGCATGATCTGTCCCACCATCTCAGCCCGGTCCATCAGGGGGATTCCCGCCTCCTTCGCGGCGACGAGTTCTGGATTGTCCGGATGGATGGCAGCGGTGTAGACTACCAGATCAATGCCTGGGACGATATTTTCTGCCCGCTGTCCATAGAAGACGCGGATGCCCTCCTCCTGCAGACTCTTCGTCTGAGGGGTGCGCTTCCCGTCTGAACCGCTGACGGTAAAGCCGGCGTGATGGAGCAGTCTTGCGAATCCGCTCATGCTGATGCCGCCAATGCCGATAAAATGGATCCAGATGGGAGATTGAAAAGAAATTTGATACATAAATATGCCGCCTTTATTAAAATCTTAAAATCAAGTTGTCGATACAGACAAAAGGACGTCAGGACAACGATCCCGGACATTAGCGACGCTAAGTGCGTATGAGCAAGTAGGGCGATAGTTCGGATTGCGAATCCATGGCTTTTATTTATGGTGGTGTCCCGTACGTGGGGGCATGGGAGTTTACGCAGACTCTCTTCCGCGTTTTCTGGCCTATTGTAACCCGGCAGCCACAAAAAGACAACCGGAACTTCGTGCCGCAATACCTGACACGGCGCGAATCAGTCTCTATGTGGTACGAATCGATCCCTATTTTTCTTAAAAGTGGGGCAAGAATTTCGGTGCGCAAAGACCTTCCACGAATATCAGCAAATATCAGCAAATATCTGCGCGGGAGTCATAAATAGTAATGATTTAAAACGCCTTTGCGGAAAATTTCAAAAATCAGATATACTTTTACAATGTGGGATGCTATAATAAACACATCATTTATCAAGAGGTGATGTAACCATGATTAAAAAAGAAATGATCGCGATGCTTCTTGCGGGAGGACAAGGGTCACGCCTTGGCATTCTGACCTCTAAGATCGCAAAGCCGGCGGTGTCATTCGGGGGGAAATACCGGATCATCGATTTTCCGCTGAGCAATTGCATCAATTCCGGGGTAGATACGGTAGGCGTTTTGACGCAATATCAGCCACTGAAGCTGAACACCCATATCGGCATCGGGATCCCGTGGGATTTGGACCGGAATTACGGCGGCGTGTCCATTCTCCCTCCGTATGAGAAGACAGACAGCAGCGAATGGTACTCCGGCACGGCCAATGCCGTGTATCAGAATCTGGAATTTATGGAGTACTACAATCCGGAATATGTGCTGATTCTGGGCGGAGATCACATCTATAAGATGGACTATGAGCAGATGCTGGACTTTCACAAGGCCAGCAGGGCGGATATCACCATTGCCACCATTCCTGTCCCCATGGAGGAGGCCAGCCGGTTCGGCGTCGTGATCACGGACGAGCACAAGCAGATCCTGGAGTTTGAGGAGAAGCCGCCCAAGCCCCGCAGCAATCTGGCTTCCATGGGTATTTATATCTTCAATTGGGAGCTGTTGAAAGAGTCCCTGATTACTCTGCGGGATCAGTCCGGCTGTGACTTTGGCAAGCACGTGATTCCCTATTGCCACCAGAACGGCAAGCGGATCTTTGCCTATGAGTACAACAGCTACTGGAGAGATGTGGGGACACTGACTTCCTATTGGGAATCCAATATGGAATTGATTAATCTGGTGCCGGTATTCAATCTGTATGAGGAATATTGGAAGATTTACACCAGATCCGAGACCTCCTCCGCCCAGTATCTGGGACCCAATGCCCGGGTAGAGGGCAGCATTTTGGGAGACGGCTGCGAAGTCTACGGGACCATCGAGGATTCCGTGATCGGCAATAGCGTGGAAGTCGGAGAAGGAGTTTATATCAAAGACTCCATCATTATGAATGGGACCAAGGTGGGCGCAGGGTGCCGTATCATCAAGGGCATTGTTTCGGAGAACGTTGAGATCGGGGAGAACGTGGAACTCGGCGTGGGAGACGAGGTGCCCAATGTCCTGCGGCCGGATATCTACACCAGCGGTCTGGTGACCATCGGGGAGAAATCCCAGATTCCAGCTGGTGTCAAGGTGGGAAAGAATACGGTGATTTCCGGGGAGACTTTGCCGGAGGATTATCCCAATGGCTATCTTGCCAGCGGACAGGCTTTGATCAAGGAGGTGGAGGAACCATGAGAGCAGTAGGGATTGTGCTTGCCGGCGGCAGCAGCGGGAAGATGGGCGATCTGGCCAGACGGCGGGCGACCGCGGCTTTGCCCATTGCCGGTACCTATCGAGCCATTGATTTTGTGCTCAGCAATATGAGCAACTCCCGGATCAACCGCGTGGCTGTCTTTACACAATTCAATGCAAAATCGCTGAATGAGCATCTGAATTCCTCCAAATGGTGGGATTTCGGACGCAAGCAGGGCGGACTCTTTGTGCTGCACCCGACCATCACCATGCAGAACAGCAATTGGTACCGGGGCACCTCGGACGCGATGCTGCAGAATATGGATTTTCTGAAAAAGAGCCACGAGCCCTATGTGGTGATCGCGTCGGGTGACGGCGTTTACAAGATGGATTACAACGCGGTGCTGGAATATCACATCGCGAAACGGGCTGATATCACCGTGGTGACCAAGGACCTTCCCTCCTGGGAAGATCCGAAGCGGTTCGGTATTGTATGCACCGATGAGGACGGCAGGGTGACCTCTTATGAGGAGAAGCCCATTGTACCCAAGGGGAATACCGTTTCCGCAGGCATCTATGTGATCTGGCGGCGACTTCTCATCGAACTGTTGGAGGAGACCGGCAGTGAGGGACGCTACGATTTCGTGCAGGATGTGGTGATCCGCTACAGCGGCGTGAAGCAGGTCTATGCCTATAAGATGGATTCCTATTGGAACAACGTGGGCAGTGTGCAGGCTTATTACAACACCAATATGGATTTCCTGAAGAAGGACGTGAGAGACTATTTCTTCAAGAAAGCGCCGGGCATTTACACCCGGACAGAGGATCTGCCTCCGGCGAAATTTAATCACGGTGCCAGATGCGTGAACAGTCTGGTGGCCCCGGGGTGCATCATCAACGGCACGGTGGAAAATTCCGTCCTGTTCCACAAAGCGTATGTGGGGAACGGCACGGTGATTAAGAATTCTATTTTGCTGGATGACGTCTATGTGGGGGACAACACCTATATTGAGAACTGCATCATTGAGAGCAGAGATACGCTGCGCAGCAATACTTCCTATGTGGGAGAAGGGGAGCCGAAGATCGTGTTTGAGAGAAATGAGCGGTATGTGATTTGAATCCCGTGCGAGGAAAGAGGATGACGTCCCGTTTTTGACAATTCACGAATACAAAATCACATAGAATCGGACGGGATTTGCAAAAGGAGAAGTGGTGCGGATCCCATCGGCATCGAAGTCATCGAAGGGGGAATGTTTTCATGCGGGTGACTGACGTGAGATTGAGACTGGTTCCCGGGCGGACGGACAACATCCGGGCTCTGGTATCCATCACGCTGGATGCGTCATTTGTGATCCATGATCTTCTTGTCATTGAGGCAAATAAAAAGACATTTGTGGCGATGCCAAGCAAGAGGATGCGCAACGGGGAGTTCCGGGATATCGCGCATCCCATCAACGCGGAGACGAGGCAGATGATCTCAGCGGCTGTACTTTCCGCTTACTATACGGAATTGGCCAGGATGCCGGCGGCATCTTTTGAGGAGGATGCGAATTTGCCGGAGTATGAATTTGAGACCGCGCGTGAATTTGACCTGGATGCTCCACAGGAATTTCATCGGAATGCGGCGAAAGAATACGACCTGGAGGAGACCGAGGAATATGGCTTTTCTGCGGGGAGGAAGCGTGAAAAGGATACCTCGGTGGAGGTAATCCACCTGGATTTCTTCCCTGAATCAGATCAGGACGAGTCATTTGCCTAAAAGGAAAAGACGCAGAGGGCTTTCATTTATGGTGGTGTCCCATATGTGGGACGTGGGAGTTTACTGAAAAAAAGAGAACGGGCTGTCTTTTGATGATCAGTCAAAAGGCGGTGCCGTTCTCTTTTTGTGTTTGCATTTGTGAGGGGGATCTTAAAATGCCAGTCGAGACCTGTCGCGGCAGAGAATTTTTCCTCACCCGGCAGTCGAATTATTTTTTATGGTTTTGTTTTTCTTTTTCCTTCCCCAGCGCTTCTTTGGCCTTGCCTGGGGAGGCCCTTTTCGCTTCTGTCTCATCTGACGCTTTTCCTGCATGCTTTGAAAACGAGCTTGCAGCTGCTTGGCCTCTTCTTCCGAGACCAGATTGATGTGCTTGATGACAAAACATTGTTTTTCATCCGTATATTTAATGTGAAGCTTTCCCTGAACATAGCCGTGCTTTTTGCAGCGCCCCAGGGCGTAATAGTTTTTTGAAGTGGGGGAAAACCACTGCAGCAGTCTCGCTGCCTTTTTCCCGCAGACGGGACAGACCAGGGAGGTGACAGAAGAAGCATGCAGCGCCGCATTTCGCGTTGGGTATTCCCGAGAGATGAATTGAAGAGAATTCTCATAGGAAAGCGTGATTTCCTCTGACCGGGAATGAGGATGCCGGTAATAGTCAATGGAATAATTCTTATGGATCAGAGTCAGATCCAGGCGCTGCATGACTTGAGCTGTATACCAGGCATCTGCCAGCGCCCGGTGATAAGGGAGTTCCCTCGGAATGGAGAGCTCCTCTACCGCGTAGGCAAGGGTGTGGGTCCGGGATTCCCCCTGCTGCAGGGAGAAAATCTGCTGCAGATCATAGTAGAGCAGAGGCTTTGGAAAAATATGATCCATCTCATAGTAAGTCAGATTGCGCTGCAGTTCTGTGAGATCCATGGCACCCCAGGTGCAGAAGCGATATCCTTTCCCACACCAGGAAAAGAAGGCGTCGGAGGCTTTTGGAAAAGTCGGCGCATGAGCCAAATCCCGCATGGTCAGATGGAGCAGCCTTTTCGCGTGGGGGTGCAGGTCGTGATAGACCTGCGGTCGGATCAGGGTGTGAAAGGTGTCCACGATCTGCAGGGAAGCGTCCAGCTTTACGGCGCCGATCTCAATGATTTCCAGAGGCAGGGCAGCTTCCGGGTGAGGCTTTCCGTCCGGGTGGCCGGTCCATTCCAGATCCAGCACGATATAATTCGTATCCAGCACAGATGGGACGCCTCCTTTCTTCCGTTTTTGCCATGGGAATGTAAAAGATATTATTATCGACGGCACATTTGCTTCCTGCGCAATGTCATAATCTGCAGCACATTTGCTTCCTGCGCAATGCCATAATCGACGGCACATTTGCTTCCTGCGCGGCGCTTAAAAATCCCACCGAAAATTTTGTAAAGTTCACACGCAAGCTTTACAAACGATTATATCATATTCTATAATAACTGGGAAGTCTTTCCCGGGCTGACGAGAAAAGAGAAGATTTATCTTTTTCAATTTCTCATTTGTATGTCTGAGGAATGTTGCACAAAATACGCCCGCGGGCGTTTCACAAAGGGGAGGCAGTATGAGCTTACGTTTACCAAATATCAACAAAGAGGAATTCAAGAGAGAAGTCATCGATTACGTGAAAGTCCTTTACCGAAAATCAGTGGAGGAGGCCACAGATCAGCAGAAATTCCAGGCAGTCGCCTATGCGCTCAAGGATGACATTGTGGATTGCTGGATGGAGACCCACAAGGCCTACGAGAAGCAGGACCTGAAGACAGTCTATTATCTGTCGATGGAATTTCTCATGGGCAGGGCACTGGGCAATACGATCTTGAGCCTTTGCGCCAGCGAACCGATCAAGCAGGCGCTGGGTGAATTGGGGATTGATCTGAACGTGCTGGAGGAGCAGGAACCGGATCCGGCATTGGGCAATGGCGGCCTGGGACGACTGGCGGCCTGCTTTTTGGATTCCCTCTCCACTCTGGGCTATCCGGCTTACGGCTGCGGCATCCGGTATAAATACGGCATGTTCAAGCAGAAGATCAAGGACGGCTTTCAGGTAGAAGTGCCGGATGACTGGCTGAAGGACGGATATCCTTTTGAGATCAAGCGAAGCGAATACGCCACAGAAGTAAAATTCGGCGGTTATATCCGTATGGTTCGGGATGAGAACGGCAGAGAGCATTTCATTCAGGAAAACTGCCAGTCGGTGCGGGCGGTCCCCTATGACCTGCCTGTAGTGGGATATGGGAATGGCGTGGTCAATACCTTGCGAATCTGGGATGCGGAGGCCATCGACACCTTCAATCTGGATTCTTTTGACAAGGGCGAGTACGCCAAGGCGGTGGAGCAGGAGAATCTGGCTCGCACCATCTGCGAAGTGCTCTACCCCAATGACAATCACTATGCCGGCAAGGAGCTCCGCTTAAAACAGCAGTATTTCTTCGTCTCCGCCAGTGTACAGCGGGCGGTGTCCAAATATATGGAAAATCACGACGATATCCACAAGCTGTATGAGAAAGTCTGCTTCCAGATGAACGATACGCATCCCACGGTAGCTGTGGCGGAATTGATGCGGATCCTCCTGGACGAGTACTATCTCACCTGGAAAGAAGCGTGGGCCATCACCACAAAAACCTGTGCCTACACCAATCACACCATCATGTCGGAGGCACTGGAAAAGTGGCCACTGGAACTGTTCTCCCGACTGCTTCCCCGGATTTATCAGATCGTGGAGGAGATCAATCGCCGGTTTGTGGCGGAGATCGAGAAAAAGTATCCCGGCAATCAGGAAAAGATCGCCAAAATGTCCATTATTTATGACGGACAGGTGCGGAT
>CAZROZ010000030.1:0-4844 GCA_964601745.1 uncultured Lachnospiraceae bacterium
AAAATCCTGCGTCAAGACCTTTTCATTTCTAAGGGATTGTGTCATTATTAAAATGATGCGGGGACGGACGTTTTCCTGTTCTAATATCGCCCAGACGAAAGGAGAAAATAGAAGTTGACTACGAATTTGGTTTTGGCTTCGGGAAGTCCCAGAAGAGCGGATATTTTAAAAAAATTTCACATCCATTATTTTCGCTTTGAAAGCAGGTGTGAAGAAGAAGTCTCTGTTTCCGATCCCCGGGAGGCAGTCATGGAGCTGGCAAGGAGAAAAGCAGAGCGTGTTTATGTAAATTTTGAAAAAAGAAGGAGAGAGGCGACAGAGACGACACCCCGTGATTTTCCTCTGCAGGATTTCGTATACGTCGGCGCGGACACCGTTGTGGTGCTGGACGGAGAGATCCTGGGGAAGCCAAAGGATGAGGAAGAAGCTAAGGCCATGATCCGCAGACTGGCAGGGCGCTCCCATAAAGTCTACACGGGGGTTCACATGATCTTTGCCTGCGAGGAGGTTCGGAGAAGGACATTTGTGGAGGAGACGACGGTACATGTCAGACCCATGACGGAAGCGGAGATTGACAAGTATGTCTCCTACGGAGAATCTTTGGACAAAGCGGGCGGCTATTCCATCCAGGGCTTGTTCGGCTTATATGTCACCGGAATTGAGGGAGATTACTACAATGTGGTGGGACTTCCCATTGGGAAAGTGCATGAAGCGCTATTGCAGGAAGGCTTTGACTTGATCGACTTTTGATGAGGAGATCGATCGGATGAAGAGATCGATCACTGATAAAACGCGGACACGTTGGGGCGGGTAGGTAACCCTTTTCCCCACGGACATGCAAGCATGCCTCGGGTCAAGGGTTTCTGCCCTGATATCATAAAATCACCTTGCTATTTGAGAAAGTCTATCATACAATAGGGCCTATCATACAGTAGTAGAATGAATTGGCTTTACCCATTACCAGAAGATGATTCTGTTTATCAATATCTATTAGAAAAGGAAGGGAGACAACTCACCATGGCAGGCAGCGATATTGGAATTGATCTGGGCACTGCGAATATCCTTGTCTATGTCAAAGGAAAAGGCGTGATTTTGAAAGAACCCTCGGTGGTGGCAATCGACCGGGATACCAATAAAGTAGTAGAGATTGGAGAGGAAGCCCGGCTGATGCTGGGGCGGACTCCCGGCAACATCGTAGCGGTGCGACCGCTGAGACAGGGCGTTATCTCTGATTACACCGTCACTGAAAAAATGCTGAAATATTTCATCCAAAAGGCGGTGGGAAGACGGACCTTCCGCAAGCCGCGGGTGGCGGTTTGTGTCCCCAGCGGTGTCACGGAAGTGGAGAAGAAGGCGGTGGAGGACGCCACCTACGCGGCGGGAGCCAGGGAGGTGGCGATCATCGAGGAGCCCATTGCCGCGGCTATCGGCGCGGGTATCGATATCGCCAGACCCTGCGGCAACATGATCGTGGACATCGGCGGCGGGACCAGTGATATCGCTGTGATTTCTCTGGGTGCTACCGTGGTCAGCACCTCGGTGAAGGTGGCTGGGGATGATTTCGACGAGGCCATCGTCCGCTATATGCGAAAGAAGCACAGTCTTCTGATCGGCGAGAGAACCGCGGAGGAGATCAAAAAGGCCGTTGGATGCTGCTATCCAAGACCGGAAGTCGCCACCACGGATGTGCGGGGGCGGAATCTGGTGACGGGCCTTCCAAAGACCGTGACTGTCACATCCGAGGATACCTTGGAGGCTCTGCGGGAGACCACGCTGGAGATCGTGGAGGCAGTTCACAGCGTACTGGAGAAGACACCGCCGGAATTGGCGGCGGACATCGCGGATCGGGGCATTGTCCTGACCGGCGGCGGTGCGCTGCTGTACGGTCTGGAGGATCTGATCGAGGAAAAGACCGGTATTGTCACGATGACGGCGGAAGATCCCATGACCGCTGTCGCCATCGGAACCGGAAAATTTGTGGAATATTTGGGTGGAAAATAAAGGAGAAGCTAGGTGAAGGCGGAGGGGTATGTAGAAAAGATTATCTATCGCAATGAACGGACCGGATATGCCGTTCTCTCTCTGTCGGCGCATAAGGGAAAGGAAATCACCTGCGTAGGCGTACTTCCCGGCGTGGAGGAGGGTGTCTATCTGGAGGCGGAAGGGGAAAAACGGACACATCCGCAGTATGGAGAGCAGATCAAGGTTGAGACATTTTCCCTGGAGCAGCCCAAAGAAGAGGCGGCAATGGAGCGATATCTCTCGTCCGGGGCGATCAAGGGCATCGGTCCCGCGCTGGCTGCCCGGATTGTGGCTCTTTTCGGCACGGAGACGTTCCACGTGATGGAGGAAGAGCCGGAGCGATTGGCGCAGGTCTACGGCATCAGCCTCAGAATGGCGAGGGAATTCGGTGTTCGCTTCGCGGAGAAACAGGATCTGCGCACCGCGATGATGTTTTTGCAGCAGTATGGTATCTCCAACCAGATGGCGATCAAGATTTATGAGCGCTATCAGGACGAAATGTATCAGATCGTGCTGCAAAATCCCTATCGTCTGGCGGACGAACTGCACGGAGTGGGGTTTGTGACTGCGGACGCCATCGCCGGACGAGTGGGCATTGAGCCAGAGAGTGAGACCCGTCTTCAAGCGGGTATTCTCTATGAGCTACGATCTGCCAGCGGAAACGGACATATGTATCTGCCGGAGGAGATCCTTTTCTCCAAGGCGGAGGAACTGCTTCACGTGGACCGGGAACTGCTGGAGAAGGCGGAGATGGACTTGATTTTGTCCCGGGAATTGATCCGGACTCCGATGCCGGAAGGCACGGCAGTCTATCTTTCTCACTTCTATTACCAGGAGTGCAAGATAGCGGGAAAGCTCCTGGATCTGTCCGTGGAGGAAGAGGTAGATCGCAAAAAGGCGTTCCAGAGAATTTCTGAGATTGAGAAGCAAAATGGAATGGTTCTGGAAGAGACACAGCGAGAGGCGGTGCTGCTGGCGGCTTACCACGGTGTACTGGTGGTGACTGGAGGTCCTGGAACCGGCAAGACGACCATTATCCGCGCTATGATTCAGTATTTTGAGGAGGAGAACCGAGCCCTGGAACTGGCAGCGCCCACTGGCAGGGCCGCAAAGCGGATGAGTGAGGCGACCGGTCGGAGAGCCCAGACCATTCATCGGCTGCTGGAGATGACGGGAGGTATCATACAGGAGGGAAGCGGTCCGACCGTCCAGCATTTTGAGCGGAATGAGGACAACCCTCTGGAAGCGGATGTGGTGATCATTGACGAAGTTTCCATGGTGGACGCTCCCCTCATGATGGCACTGCTGCGAGCCATTGTTCCGGGCACGAAATTGATTCTGGTGGGGGACGCGGACCAGCTGCCCTCTGTGGGACCCGGCAATGTGCTGAAAGATATCTTGAACTCATCTTTATTTCCCACTGTGCGGCTGGATAAGATTTTCCGGCAGTCTGCCAAGAGCGATATCATTCTCAATGCGCACAAGATCAATCACGGGGAATTGCTGCCGCTGGACAATCACAGCAAAGATTTCTTCTTTTTGAGGCGTCAGGATGTGAAGTCGGTGGTGGAGACGGTGAAAACACTGATGACGGAGAAACTCCCCCGCTATGTGAAAGCCAGCGTCCGGGAGATTCAGGTGTTGACCCCCATGCGCAAGGGAGAACTGGGGGTGGAAGCGCTGAACAGGGAGCTGCAGTCTTTCTTGAATCCCCCGGGAAAAAACAAACCGGAGCGGACGGTGGGAAGTTCTGTTTTCCGGCTGGGCGATAAAGTCATGCAGATCAAAAATAATTATCAGCTGTCCTGGGATGTGCGGACGCCCAAAGGCGTCTCCGTGGCCCAGGGAATGGGTGTTTTCAACGGCGATATGGGCTTTATTAAAGAAATCAATATGTACGCGGAAACCCTGACAGTGGAATTTGATGACGGCAGAGAGGTGGTGTACCCCTTCGCGTTTCTGGAGGAACTGGAGCTGGCCTACGCGGTCACCATTCACAAGTCCCAGGGCAGCGAATATCCGGCTGTGATCATTCCGCTGCTCTCCGGCCCGAAGCTGCTGTTTTATCGCAATATTTTATATACAGCTGTGACCAGAGCGAAGCAATGCGTGGTGCTGGTGGGCAGCAAAGAAAAAATCAATGAAATGATCTTAAATGTGGGGGAACAGGTGCGCTATTCCGGTCTGGCGGTGCGGCTTGCCGAGTACAGTGGAAAGGAGAGCAGCCCGATAGCACACCATGATACAAGAGCGGAAAATTTTTGAGAGAAAGCTTCAAACCTCAAAGCTTTCGCGACTAGAAAGCGAAAACGGAATACTCTAAAATTATGAACGCAGTCGATGCAGTCTGTGCGCTTTTTTTCATGGTGATGTCCCGTATGTGAGGCATGGGCTTTCATCCATGGTGTTGCCCCATATGTGGGACATGGGAGTTTATTTTGGAAGGCTTTTGTCTGGAAATGGAGGAAATGGATGAAAACATCATTGGTTATTATGGCGGCTGGAATTGGCAGCCGGTTCGGCGGCGTCAAACAGTTAACCCCGGTGGGTCCCAGCGGGGAAATCCTCATGGATTATTCGATTCACGATGCCATGGAAGCAGGATTTGACGATGTGGTCTTTATTCTGCGGGAGGAGATAGAAGAAGATTTCCATCGCATCATCGGCGAACGGATCAGCAAGCTGATTCCAATCAGTTATGTATTCCAGGAATTGGACGATCTGCCGAAGGGATTTTCTCTGCCGGAGGGACGCACCAAACCATGGGGAACCGGACAGGCACTGCTCTGCTGCAAAAATGTGGTGAAAAATCCGTTCCTTGT
>CAZROZ010000030.1:4854-7016 GCA_964601745.1 uncultured Lachnospiraceae bacterium
GGATGCCTTTTTCATCGCTCATGACTATCTGGCTAATCTGAGGGAGCAGGAGGGACCGGCGCCTTTTTGCATGATCGGATTTATGCTGGGCAATACCCTCAGCGATAACGGCGACGTGACCCGGGGAGTCTGCAGAGTCAGCGAGGAAGGCACTCTGCTCGGGGTGACGGAGACGTTTGGATTAAAGCAGGAAAATGACCATGTAGTGGATGACAAGGGAGACGTGTTCCCCCTGGATTCCCCTGTTTCCATGAATATGTGGGGATTCACACCGGCCTTATTTGACACACTGGAGCCGGGTTTTGCAGATTTCCTAAGGGAAAATGGCACCACGCTGAAAGAAGAATACCTGATTCCCACCGTGGTGGATGAGATGATTCACAGCGGTGCCGCTACGGTGAAAGTGCTCTCTTCCCATGACCGGTGGTTCGGCGTGACCTACCAGGAGGATAGAGCCGTGGTGGAGGCAGCCTTTGCCAGATTGACAGCCGAGGGGGTGTACCCGAATCCGCTGTATGCAAAATAAACAAAAATCAGTGCCAAGCGCTGGCAGACCCAAGGTCAGGCAAAAGCCTAGTTTGCGAGACGCCTTCCTCACGGAGGAAATGAAAAACAGCGTGCTGGATTTCTTCTTCCCTCCGCGCTGCCCTGTCTGCGGGGAAGTGGTGGATCCAGCCAGGCGGATTCATCCGGGCTGCGAGAGGGCGCTCCTCCTTGTGGAGGAACCGGTCTGCAAACAGTGCGGCAAGCCCATTCCCGATGAAACCCAGGAATATTGCTCAGACTGCATGGAGCGCAGGTTTTCCTATGATCAGGGTGTCTCTATGTGGATCTACAGCCGGGTGATGGCAAAAGCGATGCACCAGCTAAAATATGGAAACCGCAGGGACTACAGCTTGTATTTTGGCAGGGAGCTGGCACGCCGCTATGAGAAAACCATCCGGAGCTGGGGTGTCAGAGCGATTGTGCCTGTGCCCATTCACAAGACAAAAAGGCGGAGCAGAGGGTTCAATCAGGCGGCGCTGCTCGCCAAAGAAATCGGAGCGGTGCTGTGCCTGCCTGTCCGGGAGGATTTGCTCATCCGACGCAAGAAGACCATTCCGCAGAAAGAGCTTTCAAAGGAGCAGCGGGAGGCCAATCTGCGCGGCGCGTTTGCGGCAAAGAAGCCCTGGCCAAAAGGATTGCCGGTCATTTTGCTGGTGGACGATATTTATACTACCGGCAGTACCGTGGACGCCTGCAGCACTGCTTTAAAAGAGGCAGGTGCTGTGCGGGTTTACGTTATGACCGCGTGTATCGGGAGCCAGAGGTGAGATTGGAATCAAGAGGGGAGGGATAGGGATGGTGAAGAAAAAGAAAGTAATTATCATGGGACATCGGGGATATTCCGCAAAGTATCCGGAAAATACCATGCTCGCTTTTGAGAAGGCCTGGGAAGCCGGCGCGGACGGGATTGAACTGGATGTGCACTCCACCAAGGACGGAGAATTGGTGATCATTCACGACGAAACGCTGAATCGAACCACAGATGGAAAGGGAAATGTGCGGGATTTGACTTGGGAGGAGATCAAGGACTTGAACGCGGCGGCTCGGTATCCCCAGGTTCCTTTTTGCCCCCTTCCAAGGCTGAGAGAATATTTGGCATGGGCGAAGGGAAAATCCATTTTTACCAACATTGAGCTCAAGACAGACCACTATTATTATGCCGGCTTGGAGGAGCAGGTCGTGGGCATGATCAAACGCTATGGCTTGGAAAAGAAGGTGATTCTCTCCTCCTTTAATCACGCCTCCATCATCAAGGCAAAACAGATGCTGCCGGACATGGAGATGGGACTGATTTGCAGCAAGCCCATCGGCAATCCCGGGGGATATGTGAAAATGTGCGGGGCGGACAACATTCATCCGGAGAGTGTCCATGTGGGAGAAAAGACTATGAAGAACTGTCACCGCCACGGAATAAAAGTCAATGTGTGGGGAGCTAATACTGCCGAGGAGATTCTCCGGCTCAAAGGTCTGGGGACGGACGGGATCATCACCGATGAGGTGGAACTGGCGCGAGAAGTGCTGGCGAAAGAGGAAGAGATCTCGGTGGAAATATAGGACAAAGAACGATAGTTAACGAAATAAGGGAGGACTTCACCTGCCATGACTTGACGGGGTGA
>CAZROZ010000030.1:7116-12073 GCA_964601745.1 uncultured Lachnospiraceae bacterium
CACAAGATCGTATTTTATACACAAGACGCGTCTTACGCGCAAGATCGCGCTAGGAAATTAGCTGCTTTGCAGCACGTGGGCTCGCGCTGCCAGCGAGGGGGCAAACTCTCCCCTACTCGATTCTTGCTCTCAGGGCAATCTCTTGATCCGAGACGAAGATCAAACCTTCTTTCATCAAGTGTCCAGTCGCCCGTTTAAAGGCATTTTTGCTCAGAGAGAAAGTATCCTTGATCTCATCCGGGGAGGACTTATCCCCGTAGGGCAAAATGCCTCCGTGCTGTTTTAAAAGAGACAGGATTTTTTCCGCGTCCTCCTCCAGCTGCAGATAAGACTTTTCCCGTATGCTTAAGTCCAGCCGTCCGTCCTCCAGCACTCTGGTCACCCTGGCGTGGATCCGCGTTCCGGCGGACAAGGGAGAGAAAAGTTCCTGCCTCGGAATCAGAGCGGAATATTTGTCATCCACCGCCACGAAAGCGCCAAAATTCCTGCTGATCTCATATACCAGCCCGGATACCTGATCGCCGGTGTGATAGGGTGATTGATTGGAAAGCCGTTCATAGACGTGCATGGTGGCGCAGAGGCGGTCACTTTTGTCCAAATAGAGGGAGACCAGAACCGAGTCGCCAGTCTTCACCGGATAAGTCTGTTCTTTAAATGGAAGAAACAAATCTTTTGGCAGTCCCCAGTCCAAGAATGCGCCGATGGAAGTGACACTCACCACAGGAAGAAGTGCCAGTTCCCCCAGAGAGAGGGCGGGCGTCGCAGTGGTGGCGATGGGGCGATCCTCAGAATCTTTATAAATAAATACCTCGATGGGATCCCCAGGGGAAAGACCGGCGGGAATCTGCTTGCCGGGCAGGAGGATTTCCTCGCCCACAGAAGGGAGGAATGCATTGGGGGTATTTCTCTGTCGCGGGTCTTGCCGAGGACCCTTTCCCCGCTCTGGACTCTTTTGCCGGCGGCCTGTCTCTTCCAGGAGGTTTCCCGCTGACTTTCCTCTTTGAGCGCTGCCAGCAGAAAACTGCCGATGTGCGTCACCTCTTTTGCGTCTTTCCACCGCAGGCTGATCCGGATATTCTCCCAGGAAAGCACCCGCGGAGGTCTCCCGCAGCATGTATAATGTCTGTTTTTTCCCCAATTGAATCATGGCGATTCCTTTCTGTAGTATGACAGGATCAGTTCTCTTTCCGCGCCGTGTATTCCACAATCACATAGGGCTTTCTCATGGGATTACACAAGGTTACATAGAATTTGTCTCCCATATCATAGGTGATGGGAAGAATCTGGTCATTTTTCTTGGCGCTGGCTTTGTATTCTGCCCGCATCTGCCAAATGGGGAAAGAAGCCGGCACAAATTCCTGGGCCATTTTGATGTATTGGCTGTTATTCACATGGTGATTGGAATCGATGGAGATATATGGCACATAAAAAATGGGGTGTTCGATTCCCTCCACTTTTGGCAGCGCGATTTTGCGCGGGGCATAGTCCATATCCAGCGGGGGAATGGTGCCGTAGAGAGTCTGCAGTTCAGCGGGAACCCGGACCGGTCTGCCCGCCGACATGTCCATATATACCCAGATGGAGCCTGCCCGCGCCAGATAGGCTCCCTTCTCATCTTTCATGGTGAAATTGCGCAGCCCGAAAATAGAGGTAAAATCAGTGGGCCACGTGGCGATGGTGACCCGCTCTCCGACCCGGGGGAACCGATCGACCAGGATCTGCCAGGATTCCATGATCCAGGCACAATTTCGCTGGACCAGATAGGAGAAACCGATTCCCAGATCTTCTGTCTGAAATGTACTGCAGTCCTGAAAATATTTGATAAAGCCACACAGGTCTAAATGTAGATTCTCATCCACTTCGCTGTACCCGATCCGACTCTCGATTTGATAGGCATCCATCGATAAAAATTCCTTTCTCCCTGTTATTTCATCACGCTTTCTTCGCTCTCCTCCGGCTCATCCATTGCGATGAAAATGCAGCGGTAAAGCGGAAAAAGTATAAGACGGGCTTTCCTTTTTGCAGGCGGAATGTGCTGCCAAGCCGTTTGCGCAGAGGAAATCCTGTAATTTTTCCCAATCTTACCACAAGTCCAGCCATTTTGCCACAGGGAGAAAATTCGAAAACCGAGAGAAAAGCAATGTCGCGGGCTTCCATTTATGGTGGTGCCCCGCTTGTGGAGCATGGGAGTTTAGTGTATAATGAAACCCGCTTGGCAGAAAAACAATGCCGCGAAATGCGAAATGCGAAATCGTACCATGAAATCGGAAAAGGAGGGATTTCTCATGAAAAAAGTCATCCATACACCCAAGGCACCTGCAGCCATCGGACCTTATTCCCAGGCCATCGCCATCGATCATCTGCTCTTCACCTCCGGTGTGATCCCGGTGGATCCGGCAACCGGCAATGTAGTGGAGGGCGATGCCGCGAAACAGGCGGCACAGGCACTCGATAATCTAAAAAATCTGGTGGAAGCCGCTGGCTCTTCGATGGATCAGGTGATAAAGACCACCGTGTTTATCAAAGACATGAATTCTTTTGCCGCTATCAATGAGGTCTATGCCACCTTCTTTGGCGGCGATTTCCCAGCCCGCTCTTGTGTGGAAGTGGCGCGGCTGCCCAAAGATGTGTTGATTGAAGTGGAAGCTGTCGCGGAGCTGCCTCAATGACAGAGAGGCATGTAAAAGAGAGCGGTACTGTCTTTTTCCTGACGGTGCTAATGTCTCTGATTTCCAGTACTGTGCGGGGGCTGCTGCCTCTTTCCGATCACATAGGGCTCTCCCTGATCCTCAATGAGATTTTGCTGGCTGCTCCCGCGGCTGTGTTTCTATCTCGGCGATGTGGGAAGCCCCCAGATAGCGCAGGGCCCGCCAGTTCCTTTTGGTCACGGGTGAAACAGACTATAGGTCTAAAGCCGATTCCGATCGTTGCCGTTCCTCTGCTTGTATTGCTGCTCTACCTGCTCTTACCGCTGATCGCACTGGTCAATCTGCTGAGCATGATGATTTTCCCAAATCTCATCCAGAATACGGTAGAACAGGTGATAGGCGATAGTTCCGTCTTTTGGGCGATTGTGAGCATGGCGTTGATTCCGGCTCTGGCGGAGGAATTTATTTTCCGCGGGGTGATCTATTCCGGTGGATATCGGGAGACTCATACTGTGGGCGGAATGTGGCTGTGCGGCCTTTTATTCGGCCTGCTGCACATGAACGGCAATCAGTTTTGCTATGCGTTTTTGCTGGGAACGCTGTTTTGCTTTGTGATGGAGGCCACAGACTCTCTTCTGGGACCTATGATTATGCACTTTACCCTGAATGCGAATTCGGTGATTTTGACTTCCCTTTTACCACAGGAGATATCCGATGTTTCTGTGTCAGATATCTTCCCCTCCTCTCCCAATTCCCCGGGGAGCCCGGCTTTTGATCAAATCGAATTTTCCCCTGGGATGAGGATTTTGGTTATTCTGGGCGCATTGCTTTTTGTGGCAGTGATGACGTTTCTGGCTTATCTGATCTTTCGCGTTATCGCGGAGGTGTGCGGTCGGGATGACTATCTGAGGAAAACTTTCGGGAAAAAATCATCCACGGTGTGGGAAGCAGAATTCCCAACGACTAGGACACAGCCGGTTTCCTTCCTGTCCATGCCGCTGATTTGCGCGATTGCCATATGTGTGGCGATGATGGTTCTGACGCAGCTGGGCCTGGCTTGATGAGAGATATAGTAAACGACATTAAGCGTCTCATTTTGAACTGTAAAGTGCTTTTTTAATGTTGAATTCATTGAAAATCAAAGTGAACTTCATTATGTCGTTAACCATAGATATGAATATGACGAAATAGCCGTCGACGAAAGATAGAAAATGATAGTGAGATAGTGCTGACTGAAAGACAGAAAATGAAAGTGTAACTTGGAGGAGTGCCATGTATGATTTGATTATTCTTGGAGCGGGTCCGGCGGGACTTACCGCTGGAATTTACGCGGCGCGGGCGGAACTTTCCACCATATTGATTGAAAAGAATCCCTTTGCGGGCGGACAGATTATCAACACGTACGAAGTGGACAATTATCCCGGCCTGCCGGGCATCTCCGGCTTTGATCTGGCCACCCGTTTTCGAGAGCATGCCGGGCAGCTCGGTATTCAGACATTGAATGGAACTGTGCAGGAAGTTTCTCTGGAAGGAGAGGAGAAACGGCTTTTGCTGACAGACGGGAAGGAGCTAACGGGTCGCACTCTGCTGATTGCCACTGGTGCATCCAACCGAAAATTGGGCGTGCCCGGGGAAGCAGAATTTATCGGACGAGGTGTTTCCTATTGCGCCACTTGTGACGGAGCATTTTATAGAGGGAAGACCGCAGCGGTCATCGGCGGTGGTGATGTGGCGGTGGAGGATGCCATTTTTCTGGCCAGACTGTGCGCAAAAGTAGTCGTGCTGCTGAGAAGGAATGTGTTTCGGGCTGCAAAAAGTCTGGTGACCAGGCTTCTCGCCCTGCCCAATGTGGAAATCCGCTATCAGACCGTGGTCACGGAAATCATTGGAGACGAGACGGTGGTGGGCCTCTCCACCATGCGAACGGATACCAGAGAGGAAGAAGTGGTGTCAGTAGACGGTGTCTTCCTGGCGGTGGGAACGTCTCCCAATACGGAACTTTTCACCGGACAGATCGAAGCGGATGAGACGGGATATCTGCTGGCGGGAGAGGATTGTGCCACCTCGGTTCCCGGCGTATTTGCCGCGGGAGATGTCAGGAAAAAGCAGTTGAGACAGATCGTGACCGCGGCGGCGGACGGCGCCAATGCCGTCACGTCTATTTCCCGGTATCTGAGCATGAAAAATGTGTGAGTTATGGAGCTATCCAGGAAAGAATGTCAGGGGATGCCAGATACCAGGAATGTCAGATAAGTTGGAATGACGAAATAACAAAAACCGGAGGGTTGTAATCCATAGTTAACGGCATA
>CAZROZ010000031.1:0-11993 GCA_964601745.1 uncultured Lachnospiraceae bacterium
AATGGCCGCAAGCGTGATCCCCTCTTTACCAGAAAAAGGATCTCGCAGAATCAAGCCAGCGCTGTGAAGCACTTCCTCGTTTGTCATACCAAGCCAGGGATGAGCCTTCGTACGTGCGCGTGTCATGTTTTTGGCACGCTCTATTAAATCCTGTCGCAGATCAGTAACGCCAAATACAGGATAAACTTTGTTGACAAAATAACTTCCACTCTTTCGGGAATAAAGCCGATAAACCTCATCCGAATGGCGGGTAATATCTATATCAGATTCATGATTCCTATCATAGATGTGTCCTCTGCAACGGCAAACATCCTGTGACACCGGCACATAGATGTAAAGGATATGTTTTCCGTCTGCCTCATAATCAACCGGCGTAAGGTAGAGCGGAGGCGACATCTGATTTTCGTTATTGACAGAAGTGACAAACTCACTCTTTACTTTGTCAATCCTATCCTCCTCAATCCCCAGTATCTCTCCATTATCATTCACACCAAGAAAAATGTGTCCGCCATCCCGGTTAGAGAAGGCACAGACGGTCTCGTAGACATCCTTCGTCACCTCTGTTCTGGCCTTCTTGAATTCAACGGTAATATTTTCTCCACCTTCTATCATTTCCCAAAGTGTCTGTGGGATCTGCTGCACAATACCGCCTCCTATTTTCCCTGTAAACCTCAATGCTCGACACATGAGACACCACCATGAATGAAAGCCACGGATCGCTCCGCTGCGAAGCAGCTCCTTTCTCGATGGACCAGTGGAGTGAACGACTCACTCCACATTCTTCATCGACTCCACCATATCGATCCGCTTCAGCTGGAAGAACATGAATACATTGACAATCACCGAGAAAAGCAGCGTCAGCCCCGCCCCCATCAGGTAACTTGGCAGCTGGATGATTCTCCCGAACATGATTGCCTCCACCTCTACTGTGGTAATCACATACCGGTGCAGCAGATTGCCCAGGACCAGTCCCAGCACCATGCCCAGCAGGGTCAGGATGATATTCTCCCGGTAGACATAGGAAGCCACCTCCAGGTCCGTGAAGCCCAGCACTTTCAGCGTGGCCAGCTCCCGTCTGCGCTCTTTGATATTGATATAATTCAAATTATAGAGAACGACAAAAGCCAGCAGCCCCGCGGCGATGATGATCACATAGATAATCACATTGATATTGTGCAGCATCCGCTCAACCTGCGCCCGAAAGACCGACACATAGGTGAAGGACACCACTTCGTCCCGGGAAAGGAGTCGCTCACTTAGCGTGAGATCCTCCGCATCCACACCCTCCGCCAGATTCAGCAGCAGCAGATCCGCCTCCGCCTGCTCTCCAAAGAGAGTCTGGTACATCTGCGGAGCCATGTAAATATAATTGAGATAGTAATTTTCGGTAATCCCGCTGACTGTCAGCGGTTTCCAGACGTTTTCCTCCACCTCCATCTCAATGGTGTCTCCCACCTTCACGTCCAGTTTTCCTGCCAATTTCTCCGCTATCACCACGCCGTCTTCCGTCAAAGAGATCGGATCATGTCCGATCCTGGTCCGTAGAGTGATAAAGGACGGAAAACGTTCCAGATCATCTGGCACAAAAAGCTCCCCGGAGAATTTCTTTTCCTGATTCCTCACAGACAGCTGCTCCTGCCGAACCAGCATGGCGTCCGCCACCATCGAATCGGCTCTTGCATCCTGCTCAAGCTGCTCCAGATCGCCCTCTTCCTGGCTGTGCAGCCCCAGCATCGCGTCATAGGAATGCAGATTGGTATACTGTTCCTGAGAGACCACATAAATGGAATCCCGGATCCCGTAGCCCACCAGAAGCAGTGCCATACAGCCGCCCACCCCAAATACCGTCATCAGCAGCCGTTTCTTGTATCGGAAAAGATTTCTCAGTGTCGCCTTGCCGGTAAAAGAGAGCCGTTTCCACAGGAAAGTGACCCGCTCCAGCAATATCCGCTTCCCGAGCTTCGGCGCTTCCGGCCGCATCAAAGTGGCAGGCGTGTCTCGCAATTCTCTCCAGCAGGATCCCAGCACCGCGACTAGAATACACCCGCAGGCAATCCCCGTGGCGAATAAACCATACCCCATGCGCAGCGGAAACACAATGTGATGGATACTTCGGTACAAAATGGTGTACGTGGAGATAATCACATAGGGCAGCACTTTCTCTCCGAACAAAACGCCCAGGATACTGCCGCTCACGCAGGCGAAGAGCGCATACTTGATGTATTTGGAGGCAATGGCACCTTTACTGTAGCCCAGTGCTTTCAGAGTGCCGATGAGAATCCGCTCCTCCTCCACCATTCTGGTCATCGTGGTGAGACTCACCAGAGTCGCCACCAGGAAGAACAGCACCGGTATCACCTTGCCCAGAGCGCCGATGTTGGCGGCGTCCCGGTCGTATTCCGAATAGGTCTCCAGATCCATCCGGTCCGTGATAAACCACTCCGGCACAGGAATGTCATCCAGCTCTTCTTTGGCATCCGTCAGCTTCTGCTCCGCGTCGGCTATCTCCTCGTCGGCTTCCGCTTTGCCTTCCTCGTAATCCTTCCAGCCGTCCTCCAGTTCCTTTCTGGCATCTGCCAGTTCCTTCTCCGCGTCTCTTAACTCTTTTTCAGAATCGTCCAATTCCCTCTGGCCGTCTATCAATTCCCTCTCCCCGTCAGAGATGGATTTTGCCGCATCGTCCAGCTGCCTCTTGGTATCATCCAGAGTCTCCTTGCCATCCTCCAGTGCCTGTCTGGAAGAGGCAAGCTCCTCTCTCGCCGCCGCCAGTTGCTGCTTTCCCGCTTCGAGAGCCTGCAATCCCGCGGTCAGCTGTTCTCCTTGCGCGATAATTTCCTCATACTGGGCATTGGCCTCCGCAAGACCCTCTTCCACCTGCCGCAGCTGGGCAATCGCCTGCTCGTTTCCGGCATCCGCCAGAGGCTGCAGCTGTGCTTTTGTCTCAGTTAAACTTTGAATCGTAGCCTGTAATTGAGCAAGTCCCGCTTCCCTCTCCGGGGCAGCGGCATCATACTGTTCTTTTGCCGCCAGGAGCTGGGCTTCCTGTTGTGCCAGAGCGGCTTCGTTGTCGTCGCACTCTTTTTCCCCGGCTTCCACCTGCTCCATGCCGTCTTCCCAGTCTTTCAGCGCTTTCTCATACTGCGCTTTCCCGGAATCATAGTCTTTCTTGGCCTGCTGCAGCTGTTTCCTGGAATCTTCCAGAGTAGCTTTTCCATCCTCCCACTTTTCCCAGCCGTCCTTTACTTCCTGCTCCCCGTCCGCTAGATCCTTTTCGCCGTCTTCCAGTTCCTTTCTGGCATCGGAGAGCTCTTCCTCGGCGTCTGCCTTCGCCTGGTCCAGCTCATCTTTCGCATCCTGCCATTCCTCCATGGCATCCCCGTGCACCTGCTGATACCGCGCATCGCACCGCTCTTCAGAGATGGCCTCAATGGCATCCCGCACCACGTCCACCTGGTCCTGATAGGCATCGGAATAGCAAATCAGCTCCTGGGTCCCTTCTGTCCGCACCAAAAGTCCCGTGTAATACTCCTCTGTCCAGGCGCTGTCCGGCAGCATCAAAAACCCGTCGCTGCTCCCGTCTCCCGCGGTGGAATTGCCCCGCTCAAAGGATAGATAATTGGGGTGCTCCGCGAAACCCACGATGAGAAAGTGATCCTCCGCGAACGGGTCATTCTCCTCCGGATCCAGCACAATCTCATCTCCGATGGAAAGTCCCCCTTCCTCCAGCTTCACATCCGCCAGACATTCATCGGCATGTTCCGGGAGTCTTCCTTTGGTCAACGTGATGAGGCTCACCTCATCCTGCAGCTTCATCAGACGCAAATTATATTCTGTATCATTGGCGGAGGCGATCCTGTCCTGTGAAAAATCCAGCGAGGCTGCTAGTACCCCCGGCACGGCGAGAACCGCCATTCTGTCATCCTCCGTGACACCCAAAGTACCCTGAATCTGTAAATCCATCAGCTGCTGCTGATCCAGCAGATAATCTCCGCTGTCCCGCATATCCGGCTCTGTGGCACGAAGTCCTGAAAAAAAGGCCACTCCCAGCGCCACAATCAAAAAAATGGAAATAAACCTGCTGGGGCTCTTCCGAATCTCTCTCCAAAAATCTTTTCTTAACCCGCTCACCCTACAGACTTCCTCCTTCCCGGTCTCACCATTCGATCTGCTCCACCGGAGTGGGATTCTCGTTCCGGGTGATATCCTGCACTTTGCCGTTCTTGATCGAGATCACCCGGTCTGCCATCGGTGTAAGCGCCAGATTATGGGTGATGACCAGCACTGTCATGCTCCTCTCCCGGCACATATCCTGCAGCAATTTCAAAATTGCCTTCCCGGTCTGATAATCCAAAGCGCCGGTGGGCTCATCGCACAAGAGAAGCTTGGGATTTTTGGCCAGTGCCCGGGCGATGGACACCCGCTGCTGCTCGCCACCGGAGAGCTGCGCCGGGAAATTGTCCTTCCTCTCCCAAAGGCCGACGTCTTTCAGCACCTGATCCACGTCCAAAGGATCCTTGCAAATCTGCACCGCCAATTCCACGTTCTCAGAAGCGGTCAGATTTTGTACCAAATTATAGAACTGAAATACAAATCCGATGTCCTCTCGTCGATAATGGGTCAACTGCTTGTTGTTGAACCGGCTGACCTCTTTACCATCTACGAAAATATCCCCAGATGTCACTTGATCCATGCCGCCCAGCAAATTTAAAAGAGTAGTCTTCCCCGCACCGCTGGGACCGACAATCACGACAAATTCGCCCTTCTCTATAGAAAAGCTGATCCCATCTGCTGCATTAATCAGGATTTCTCCCATTTTATATACTTTCCTTACCTGCTTACATTCTACAAATCCCACAATACTCTCCCCTTTCAACAGCTGGATTTTATGTGTCGGTTCATCATACCACATTCAAGAAGGGAATGTGTGAAAAAAATATTACCCTGGCAAAAACGGTACAGATTCCTTTGAGGTTGTCAGAAAGTCAGGAAAACGCGAAGTTCCTCTAAAGGGGAATAGAACTTTATTTTTCATTTCACTGTGTTTCTAAAGTCCATGCAATCGGCTCCCACAGAACAGATCCTTTTTCTTATTTCTGCGTCTCGATATCTCGCAGTGTAGGAAATGAAAAGATGTCCTGTTCCTTAAACGCAGTTCTGGTGCCTCGCTCCTATTTGTTTAAAGGATAGAAAGGTTGAATTTCAAATTGAAATGTAAATATTGCGCTTGACTGTGATGGTTTTTTATGATATCGTTCTAAACGATGCAAGTGTTTTTAGAGAGGGAAAATAGTAGATATTTTTAAAAAATAGTAGATATTTCTGTAGTAAACTCCCATATCCCACATATGGGAATTTGCTACAGGGGTAAAAGGAGGGTACCCATGAAAAAGTATTTAACCATTCTCCTTCTGTGCTCCCTTCTCCTTTGCACCGGATGCAGGAGATTTAACCCTGACAACTGGAATACCAACAAAGCAGATTCTGATTTCGCAGCGACCAACGCCATGAGAACAGACATCAGTGTCAACGAAAAAGGAATTTTCTACATCAGTGGCGCGTATCTCTTTTATTATGACTATGCGAGCGATGATTCTTTCATACTGTGCAGTAAGCTCGGCTGCACTCATTTGAACTCAGAATGCGTTGCCAATGCAGGATTAAAGGCAGTTGGATTTGCTTTGGTTGACGATTATGGATATTATTTCAGGCCAGTTCCAGATTCGTTGTGCTGGGAATGTGTTAAAGTAGATTTTCAAAATCAAACCTATGAATCCATCTGTACCCTCGGCAAATCAGAAGTTCCATTAGATACGTGGTCCATAGATTCGGTACAAAGTGTATACTACAATCAGGGTCATGCCTGGGTGAAATTGAGAATGCTGTACCACCCGTCTGAACCGACTGGATGGTCTGATTATGGAATACAAATGATCTCCGTAGACCTCTCATCGGGACAAGTACACGAGTACACAGAACCGCTGATGGATAACCGGGATTATTCTTATGCGGCATGGAAGCTCTTCGATGAAAATCATGTCGTTTATTGGTTTGAAGAATATGAATCTACCCCCATGAATTCGCAGGAATATGAACAAATCGCGGGAAACGATGATCCAAATGGCTATACAAACTATCTAAATTCCGTAAATGAAAATATCATTTACAGTTACCGCGTGATTGATATCGATACCTATGAGCAGACCATTTTGACAAGGGGAAAGGAAGAGGATTGCCCAGTACCTGTATGGTTTGCTGATGGGAAATGGGTTGTTGAGGCAAATGACTATCAAACAAAATCGGCTTCTTACTATTACTTGAATGAGGATGGACAACTCTCTGAAGAAATTTTCCACTATAACAATGGGGGCCTCTTGGCCTGGTTCATGGGAGAAGCAAGTTTCCGTCTCTATGATGGAAATTTTCTGCTTTATCTGACGTATGAAGGGGAGGATCGATGTAAAATTTATAAATATTCGATTGAGACAGGAGAAAGCACCTTTCTCTTCGAAGATGATCGGGGCGTTTCCTTCCGAATCACCGGACAGACCTCTGATAAACTGGTTGGCAAAATTAACGATGACAGACAATTCGCATGGATTTATAAAAAAGACTACGAGAGTGGAAATTTCAAGGCATTTCACAAATTTCATACGATTTAGCCATGTAAATAATGATTCCTTTTCTTCAATAACACAGTTATGAGAAAAGTGAACGTTTATTGCTCCCCATCATGTTTAGGAGGAAGGATTGCATGGAACTGAAAGTAACACAACTTACAAAAATCTATTCCTCCAAAATCACCGCGTTAGACAATGTTACTTTTTCCCTGTCTCCCGGCGTACACGGTCTTCTCGGACCCAATGGAGCGGGAAAAAGTACGCTTCTGCAGATCCTGACCTGCAATCTGAAACCCACGTCTGGAGACGTATTGTGGGACGGCACTTCCATTTTCGCAAAAAGAGAAGAATATTGCCGTTTCCTTGGCTACATGCCTCAGAAGCAGGCCATGTATCCAGGATTTACCCCGATAGAATATTTGCGCTATTTTGCCTGCCTGCGGGAAATGGATCCGCAGTCGGCTAGAAAAAGAATCTCCGAGATACTGGATCGGGTAGAACTTTCCTTTGCAGCGGAGCAAAAAATCTCCACCTTCTCAGGAGGTATGAGACAACGCTTGCTTCTGGCGCAGGCGGTTCTCGCCGAGCCAAAAATACTATTTCTTGACGAACCGACAGCCGGCCTGGATCCCCATCAAAGAATTGCGCTTCGCAATCTCATCGCGGAATTGGCGTCCGACTGCATCGTCGTCCTGGCAACTCATATCGTCTCTGATGTTGAGGTCGTGGCGAGAGATATTCTGCTTTTGCACGGCGGGAAACTTCTCTCCTTTGACACCACCGGGAAACTGTGTGAAGCAATCAGGGGAAACGTCTGGGAAATCGAACTGTCCTCTCCGCACCCTCCCGCTGAATTGGTAGTCAGCAGCCTGCGGCAGCGCATCGATGGAACCTATGTAGCCAGGATCCTTTCCAGCACAAAGCCTGTAAATTGTGCAGCCCAGTCGGTAGAGCCTACGCTGGAGGATGTCTTTCTCTACGAAACGGGGGCTTTCGAATGATCCGCCTGGAACTCAAAAAAATCCTGACTGATTCCCGGATACTCCTGGCAACGGGCATCCTCGTTCTCTTGACCCTCTTATTTTCTATCTGCACCATTTATCTGCCGCTGGAAAAGGGATATTCCCCCGCTGACGTGGCGGGAGCAGCACGGGATATGGAACGATCACAGGCGGATACCGCTCAGAAACAGGCAGATTACCTGACAGACAAAATTTCGGAGATGGCTGCTCAATTTCGAACAGGAACAGTCCCTGAGGGAGAAGTTCGCACCGCCACGAAAATGCTCGCCCTCTATTCCGCTCTGAAGGATGAAGTAGAAGCGGTCCGCACCTATCCAGAATTTCTAGAATCCATCGCGTCTGAAGCGAAGCGAATGGAAGGAGCCGGTCTCTTATTTCGCCCCGACACCTTTTCCTCCCGCAATATTGCCGCTATTGCCGAACGCTATGCGGCTCTGTCTGCGGCTCCGACAAAATGGATTCCCTCAGACGGGATCGCTCTGCTGACAGAGCATCCAATCCTGGATGCCGCCATTCTCTTTCTCTTGACCTTGGCAGCTCTATCCTTGACCGTCTCAGAGCGCCGAGCGGGCATTCACACTTTGGTCAGTACCATTCCCTCTGGATGCCGAAAAAGCTGGTTCGCGAAATTATGTTCTCTTTGGCTTCTCACCCTGGGAGCCATGGCACTCTTTTATTTCCCCTGCTATCTGCTCTCGCGTTTCGCCCTCGGCTGGGGAGAAGGTACGCAACTGCTGCAATCCACCGTCCTCTATTTGAGATGCCCCTATGAAATGACAATCTCACAATTTCTCTGGTTCTTCTTTGCAGGAAAGGGACTTGCCCTGCTTGTATCAGTCACCGTAATCTACTGCATCGTCTGCTTCTTTGACACCACGCTGTCCGCTATCTGCGGTCTCGCTCTGCTCCTGTTCTGCCAATTTCTCCCCTGGCATTTTGTCAACCGTTCCAGTCAACTTGGAATACTAAAAGAATGTAATCTGCCTGCGCTGCTGCATACATCCCACTATTTTTCGGATGCCACTCATATCAATTTTCTCGGATATCCACAGCCTGCTGAGCGCATCGGCATTCTCGTTCTCCTTGTATTCCTGATGATTTCTATCTTTTTGTCCAGATTCTTCTGGCAAAGGCAAACGGAAGTTAATAAAACCACATTTTCTTTTCCTCTTCCCCGACGAAAATCGTCCTGGTCTACTCGTCTCTTCCCGCTGGAAAGCAAGAAATTTCTCTTGCTCAACAAAGGTTTTTTTCTCTTTTTTGTAATGTCGCTCTTGTTTTTGTTGACATTGGGATTGAAACCTGGAATCAGTCAAGAACAGTATTTTTATTTGCAGTATGCCCATAGTCTGCGCGGGGAACTGACTGAAGAAAAGGCCGCTTATCTGGCACAGGAAGAAGCACACATGAAGGAAGCCGCAGAGAAACTGGCTGCGCTTTCAGAACAATTAGCTGCGGGCGAATTGAATCTGGCCACTTACACCTCTCTGTGCAGGCAATGGGAGATTCCTGCAGCCAGGCAGAAGGCACTAAAAGTTGTAAAAGAACAATATGAAAAATTGAGTGTTCTGCAGGCGAAGGGGGAATCCGTCCGCTTTTTTGATGAGTCCGGGTGGCAGCTGCTTTCCACTGATTGGGGAAGTGCCATGGATCTCATCGGGGCTTTGTGGATGGCCGCGGTGTTGATCCTGTGTATTTTCAACTTCGGCGTCATGGAAACTGAAACCGGCATCGATATTCTGCTGCGCACTTGTCCCAATGGGAACCGCAATGTCTATCAGGCAAAAAGGAAATGTGTCCACATTCTAGCGATCAGCCTGGCAGTGGTTTCATCAATTGTAAAACTGCTCCGAATTTCCCAGACCTTTCCTCTGGAGGGAATTCTGCAGCTTTCCATCCCCATCAGCAGCATCACCGTGCTGGAGGAGCCCCTTCAGCACCTGCCTATTTTCCTCTGGTGCCTCCTCCTTTTTGGCTCTGTCGCGGCAGAGACATGGCTGATGGCCGAATGCCTTCTTATTGCCTCCATCTGCGCCAAGAGCCCTCTGCTCTCCCTGTTCTTTTGCACTTTACTCCCGGTTGCCAATTTCCTGCTCTCCACCGCCGGGATTCGGCCGCTGCTCTTTGGCAGACAGACCGCATCTGCCGCGCTTGCAATCCTCGGGATCTGCGCATTGGTCACTCTCATTCTGCGACTGAGTATCACAAAACCTCGTTCATGCTGCCCATGCGGTATCCGCCGAGGTCCAGAGTCACGTAGCTGAAACCAAGCTCTTTGAAAGTGCCGTAAACCTTCTCCCGCACTTTTGTCTCCATCAGTTTCTCGAATTCCCTGGGCAAAATCTCAATTCGCGCAATGGTACCGTGAATTCTCACTCTCACCTGTGAAAATCCGAGATCCAGCAGAAGCTGCTCGGCTTTATCCACCATGTTGAGTTTTTCCTCACTGATGGTCTCCCCATAGACGAAGCGGGAAGAAAGACACGCGAAAGACTGTTTATTCCATGTGGAAAGTCCCATTTCCCTCGACAATTGGCGGATCTCATTTTTGTACAATTGTGCATGGCGAAGCGGGCTCTTCACGCCCAATTCCGCCACTGCCTGCAGCCCCGGACGGTAATCCCCATTGTCATCCATGTTAGAGCCCTCCGCGATATAGGCAATATTTCTCTCCTTTGCCGCTTTTCCGATTTTTTCAAACAGTTCATGCTTACAGAGATAGCAACGGTTCTTCGGATTCTGCCTGAACCCTTCGATCGACAATTCCTCTGATTCGATCACAATCTGTTCAATCTGTTCCTGCTCACAAAAATGAACCGCCTCTTTTAGCTCCCGTTCTGGAAAAGAACAGGACTTTGCTGTCACGGCAATTGCGCGGTCGCCAAGCGTATCATGCGCCACCTTCAGCAGGAACGTTGAGTCCACCCCTGAGGAAAACGCAATCGCGACACTTCCCAATTCTCTCAGATAATCTTGTAATTGATGCAGTTTCTCATGCATGATATCCGTCTTATAAGCTTCCGTGTCTGTTTCTAAATTTTTCATCCTATTTTTACTTTTCCCCACGCTTCTCCTGGCACGATCCGGCAGAAAAGCATGTATTTCTCCTTTCTCTGTAATAATGCATCAAACATAAATTCGCTGTAATGATGTGTCAAACATTAAGCAAATAATGTATCAAACACAAACCAAATAATGTATCAAAGATAAGCCAAAGGGAGTTCCTCTGACACTGTTTTATGATACCCTCACGCTCCCCTTTTGTCTAATAAGCCTTCCTTTTAATAGGGGTGCCGTGGATTGCTATCTTGAATCCCAGCCCTCCGTCCTTGAATCCCAATACTCCTTCTTGCTCAATTCTCAAGGGACAGATTATTAAATTTTTCTAGTGTCTTCAGTATAGAAATGCCGTATTCCAGTCCTGTTTCCACCGTTTTGTTTTCAGTAACACATTTAACGAAAAATGCGACGCTGTCAGCACATGCAAAATATGGAACGTCCGCTGCCGATGCGTAATGCCATTCGGCGGAAACGTCTTTCGCGATTACGGTCTCTGAGGGTTTATATCCACCGCCATCTTCCCTCTGCTGGATTGTGATGCGATCAGGTTTTCCCAGTTCAAACTTGATCAGTGCCCTTGCCGCCGTGATTTCAAGCACACTTTCCATGCATCCCACACGGCTCAGTGTCAGATTGTAAAGGGTGCCCGTTGGAAGTTCGGCGAGCAGCATCACGCAATCATCATTTTCTACCTGCTGCATTTTCCTTCCGTTATTTCTCATGGGGATAAATGTCGCCTTTCTGGCGCTGATCCGGGATAAGTCCTCCGGGCAAATCCCGGTGAGATAGCAAAGGATATCCAGTGCATGACTGCCATAATCACCGAGCGCACCGGAGCCAGATGCCTTTCTCAGAAATCTCCACTCCAGACCTATCGATTCATTGGCCAGTCTGCTGCCTCCCATATTGTGCCGAATCATATAGACCTGCCCGCAGGCACCGGAAACAAGTATTTTTTGTACCATCTGCAGTCCGGGAATCTGCCGGTAATTCAGATTAATCATGCTTTTTACCGTGCTAGTTGCCAAGGCAGCTCGAATGCGTGGAATATCCTCAACCGTACTGCTCAATGGCTTCTCGCAGATCACATTGGTATTTCTTTCCAGACAGGCACAAATATAATCAGCATGTGAGGAATTGGGGGTACAGATGCTCACAATATCAACATCATCAATAAGTTTTTCCCAGGAGTCATAACATAGTGCGGTATCAATCCCATACGTTTCACACCAGGAAATCGCAGCTTCCTTAGAGCGGTTAAAAACACCCGCTATTTCTACATTGCCACACTTTC
>CAZROZ010000032.1:0-11826 GCA_964601745.1 uncultured Lachnospiraceae bacterium
AGCGTCGGTTCAATCGGATCACCCTTTTTAATTGATTTTTTCATGTATCGGCTCCTTTGTTTCAATTTGTGCTAGAATTGGCGCACTTTGTTCATATCTTATTTTCCACGTTTGTTATACAATACAATTGAGGATTTGATTATAACAAGTTGGGGAATTTGAGTCAATCATACTGACATGAAAAAAAAGAAACAAACATTGCTGCTTTGAACATACATAAGATTGGCCGGGGACACCACGGTATTTTAACCCATAACACGGAAAAATTTGAAAAGGGAATACAACAAGCGTGAGAGAATCCGTTTGTTGATAGATAGCTGTTACCAACTAAAGCGAATGTAGAAAGGAATGATACTGGAATGAACACAAAAACTGAAAGACCGTTCGGCTGGCGCGATAAAATCGGCTACGCTATGGGTGACTTTGGGAACAATTTCACCTTCATCTTTGCGAGTATGTATCTTATGACCTTCTGTACTGATGTACTTGGGATCACGGCAGCTATTGTCGGCACAATTCTTGCTGTTTCCAAAATTGTGGATGCCTTTACTGATTTTGCTATGGGGCGCATCTGTGATTTGGCGAAACCGACAAAAGATGGGCGGTTCCGTCCGTGGATCAAACGCATGGCAATCCCTATGGGAATCAGCAGTATATTGATCTATCAGTACTGGGTCAGCAATTTCCCTATGTGGTTGCGTATTGCTTGGATTGCAGTTTTTTACATTATATGGGGCAGCTTTTTTTACACCGCCTGTAACATTCCCTACGGTTCCATGGCCTCCGTCATTACGAATAATGCCAAAGAACGCACGCAATTGTCTACATGGCGCACCGTTGGTGCTACGCTATCCGGTATGTTGATCGGAGTCATTGCCCCAATGTTGATTTTTGCACGTGATGCGCAGGGACAGCAATATGTCGTACCTGAAAAATTTACCATAGCAGCAGTCATATTTGGTATCTGCGCCGCTGTTTTTTACCTCGTCTGCTACGCACTTACCGTGGAACGTGTAAAAATCGCCCCGGCTAAAAGTGAAAATGGAAAAGCAAAGCTGGGAATCGGGGAAACGCTAAAAAATCTGATCACCTGCCGCCCATTGCTCGCGATCGTGATTGTAGCACTGCTTACACTGGTCGCAAGTCTAGGCACATCAGCACTCAACACGTATCTGTACAAAGATTACTTCAACAACACCTCCGTCATGGGTTTAGCAAGTATTGCCGGAACGGTATCCATGCTCGCGATGGCTCCCGTTGCTACTTATCTCTCTGCCAGAATCGGTAAAAAGGAAACCGGTTGCCTTGGTATCGCCATCTCTGCTGTGATCTATCTGATCATGTGGATGATGAAAATCACAAATCCAATGGTTTTCATCGGTCTGTATGTCTTGCAAGGTATGGGCATGGGTCTGAACAGTATGGTCACTTGGGCTTATATTGGCGATGTCATAGACTACCAGGAAGTAAAGACCAATGTGCGCACCGATGGTACTGTTTACTCCACGTATTCTTTCGTGCGCAAGATTGCTCAAGCTGCTGCTGCAGGTATGGGCGGATGGCTGCTATCCGCAATCGGTTATGTCTCCAGCGCAGCCGGTGAAGTCGTTGTTCAGACCGAGTCCGTGCGCATGAGTATATACAACTGCATGACCTTACTGCCGGCTGTTTTGTATATTTTGGCTTTCCTATGCATGTTCTTCCTTTATCCGTTGGGCAAGAAACAAGTTGACGAAAACACGAGTATCCTTGAAAAACGCCGTTCCACAAACAATATGTGAGCTGCTAAAAAAGTCATGAAATGGAGATCTGAGTGATGAGTGAAAAAATTCCCGAAATGCTTTCAAAAACGGAACGTATTTGGGTAGATGAGGTGCTGAGCAAGGCACATGTTAAGTTAATGCAAGTTCGCGAACGCTCAGCGAATAAATTGCCCTCTGGGGCGGAACATGGTATCCATGACAACAAATTGGAAGCGAGCGGACCGATGGGTATGTCCAAAGGCTTTTGGACGAACGGCTTTTGGGCTGGTATCATGTGGCAGATGTACCAGGTTACTGGTGAAGACCGATATAAGGAAATCGCGCGATTCACTTTGCCCATACTGGATGAATGTCTGTTTGAGATGGACACGCATGACATCGGTTTCCTGTGGCTTCCCACTGCTGTTCTTGACTACAAAATCACAGGTGATGCCAAAGCAAGACAAAGTGGTTTGACAGCCGCAAAATGGCTTGCTGGACGATTCAATCCTGCCGCAGCTATCATTCGGGCATGGGGTGGAGAAAATGAAAAGATGGCACTTTCAAAGGTAGATCCTCCCATGAGTCTTGCCGGCGTGACCATCATCGATTGCATGATGAACCTACCGCTGCTTTACTGGGCAAGTGAAGAAACGGGGGATCCACGTTTTCGCAATATTGCCATGCGGCACGCTGATATGGCTATGCGTTATTTTGTCCGGGAAGACGGCAGTGTGATCCACATCAATGAATTCGATCCGGATACAGGTGCTTATGTCGGCGATTATGGTGGCCAAGGTTATGCGAAGGGTTCTGCATGGAGCCGCGGACAGGCCTGGGGACTGTGCGGGTTTACGGACAGCTACCAATACACAGGAAAACAAGAGTATTTAGATACGGCTATCAAGATTGCTTCTTTTGTTCTTCCAAGCATTCCAAAGGACGGCCTTCTCCCCTCTGATTTTTGCCAGCCACCCGAGCCGTGGGTACAAGATGATATTGCCGCCGGTGTGCTTTCCTCTGCTTTTATCGATCTGGCTGAGTTGGTACCGGAGCATCAGGACGATTATCTTAACGCTGCCCTTAAAATGCTACATGCCATCGATGAGAAGAGTGCCGACTGGGATTCAAAGACGGATCCTATCACGCTTCACGGTACTGCCGGTTACCATCTGGCAGGACGCAATACCAACTATATTTACGGTGACTATTACTTCCTGGATTCAATGCTGAAACTAAGAGGAAATGGCATCCATATCTGGTAGTCACTTATCGTAGCAACACTTCGTACCTACCTAATTGCCCCTAAGTGGAACTGTTTGGTCCCTTAGGGGCAACAGTCTGTTTATGTGAAAAAAGGTCAGTGAGACTACGCAACACAAAAAACAGGAAGTGAGAAGTTTTTACTGTCAGATTTATGAAGAAGCAGTATCAGCCAGAACCAGAGAGAGCGTACAGATTCACATGAAAAATTTAATTGTAAGGAGACTTGTAGAAATATGTATCAGAAGAAGGACTTCGTTTCGAAACTCCTCAATATTCTGAATCCATTCTTACCACATTACCGCGAAGGAGGAGCACGCCCCCATCTCCCCATTACTCACTACCCACTGCAAGTTCGCCCCACGAACTTGACCAATACCCACTGCGACTTCGCATAAGCGAACGCGACTTCGCGCAGCGAAGTCGAGCACTAAAGATCGAATTCCATCGTCACTGTCGTATTCACCACATCCAGAGCATTCTGGATCATCCGCAGTTCATCCGACACCTTCTGGTAATCCTCCTTTGCCTTGGTAATGGAATAATTGGCATAGGTGTAGTCAATCACTATATTCGAGCCGATGCCAGCCACCGAAGCTCTCTTTTTCGGCAGACGGTTCTGCATCCGGTACAACTTATCCCGCCGCTCCGTCAGCTGCGGCAGGTAAACCAACACCTGGTCGATGGTCATGCCGGTGTATCCCACAGTCTGAGTCGTATTAAAGCAATTGATCGCGTGCTTCAAAGTCCGGATCTTCCTGTCATAATCGGAGAGTACCCTCTGGGTCTGCTCATAGTCATATTCAGGGCGGACCGATTCCACATCCTCATTTAAAGACGCATTGAATTCACAGCTTTGCCTCTCCTCTGCCAGAAGCATGGCTTTCTCTTCCGTCAGTTTCCTGAGCATTTTGGAAGCTTCAGAAGAAGTAACGGTGTACCTCATTGTTGTTCTCCTTTCTTTGTCCCAAATCAAACCGTTTTTTTCGACTGGTCACTTTGTCTTAAATCAAGCCGGCTTTTCCCAACTGGTCACTTTGTCTTAAATCAAGCCGGCTTTTTTCGACTGGTCACTTTGTCTTAAATCAAGTCGGCTTTTTCCGGCTGGTCACTTTGTCTCCGATCAAGCAGGCTTTTTCCGGCTGGTCATGGCCTTGATAGTGCTGAGCATGGCGGGAATCACCTGCTTCTTCCGACTGACCACGCCTGGGAGCAGAATCCGATCCCCCTCCATGGCAGTGTGAAAAGCCTCCTCCGCCACCTGCTGCGCTCCCTTTCCCGCCAGCAATAGTTCCGTATCGGCAGTGCGCACGTTTGTAAACATATAGAAGACATAGTCCAATTTCTGCTCGCGCAGGGCGGTCTCCAGATACGGCCCCACCACGGATTCACACGCTTTGAGCCCTCGCCCGGAGAGGAAGCTGATCTGTCCTACGCCGAACCGGATGTCCCCGCTGCTGAATACCTTGTAATCCGTATAGAAAATTTCCTCGGGCGTCTTCCCGGATACATCCGCTCCGGCCTCAAACATGGCGTCAGCGTATTCTTCCAGATCCACACCAGCGATTTTCGCCAGCTCCTGCGCCGCCTGCTGGTCAATGGAAGTGCAGGTAGGGCTCCGGAACATCAGCGTATCTGACAAAATCGCAGAGAGCATCAGACCCGCAATGTCAGGCTCGATGTCAATCCGGTTTTCCCGGTACATCGTGTAGATAATGGTGCAGGTGCATCCCACAGGGACATTGCGGAAATAAACCGGGCTGTCGGTCTCCAGCGCATTGATCCGGTGATGGTCGATGATCTCCAGCACCTCGGCGTCTTCCAGTCCTTCCACAGCCTGGGATTTCTCATTGTGATCCACCAAGATCACCTGCTTCTTGTGCAGATTCATCAGATTTCGCCTGGAGATCACGCCCAGATAGGCGCCATCCGCGTCCAGAACGGGAAAATAGTGGTGCCGCACCGAGGCGATGATCTTCGTGGCATCCGACACTTTACTGTCCAGGGTAAAGGTGAGTAGTCCTTCCGTCACCATAAAATGAGAGACCGGTGCTGCCTGGGGCGTGATTTGGCCCGCCACATAGGAATCCAGCGGCGTCCGCAGCACAATGCAGCCCTTTTCCTCCGCCAGCAAAGAAATGGCCCGGGACACCCTGGCGCCCGTGCAGACCACGATACAGCCCGCGTCCTGCTCGATGGCGGAGAGCTGACCTTCCACCCGATTGCCCAGGATCACAACGTCTCCTTTGGAAATGGCATTTTCCATCACCTCCGGTCCGTTGGTGCCGATGACGATATTCCCCTCTATGACCTTTCCTGTGATGTCACCCACTACGACTTCCGCGTGCAGTGTCCCCACCAGGTTTTGATAACTGGTCTTTGCCGCCGCGAGAATGTGGGGGTTTGGCTTGTCCAGATTTGCCACCGCGATATCCTGCATGGTGATCATACCCTTGAGCTGATTCTCCTCTACGATACACAGCGTCTCAATTTTCTGATCCCGCATCATCATCCAAGCCTTGCGCAGGCTGGTATCCCCGGAAATGCCCGGCATCTGGCGGATGTCAATGTCCCGAATCTGTGGGCTCACACTGGTGTACAATTCCGGTGCCGGTACATGAAAATATTGCAGCGCAAATTCCGTCTCCCGGCTGAGCGCTCCCGCCCGGCAGGGCTTGCAGGGATGAGCCGGATCCAGGATATTCTTCAGTCGGCTGTATGCAATGGCGGCACACACAGAATCGGTGTCCGGATTCCTGTGCCCGATGACTTTAATAGAATGTTTGTTGAGCATGGCATTTCCTCTTTACATATATGATCTATTTGTTGTATATTTGACATTTCTGGCAGAAAGTGTATGGTTCTATAGTTAACGATATTGAAAATTTCATGTTTAATGATCAAGGAGCATTAAGACGCAACAAATAATTGAAAAATCAAAACGATGTGAATTATGTCTTTAACTATAATATACGACTAAGATTGTAGCATTCTTTTTTCATGGCAACAATTCGAATCTGCATTCGCTTTTCGAAAAGACCATTTCTATTCTCGCTCCGGTATCTCAATCACCACCCGCTCAGAAGCATTCACCACTTTCGTTTGCCCATATGCAATCTCTCTCATGGCTGAAGGTTCATACCGCAGATGTACATGCCCATGCAGAAAATACAGCGGATGATATCTATCGATCAGATCCACGAAACAGGAAAATCCCCTATGTGCCATATCATCCAAGTCTCCCAGTCCCCTGGGCGGCGCATGGGTGATGACAAGGTCCACGCCCCCTGCCCGGGCAATCGCCATCCGCAGCTTCATGATGCGCAGTTGCATCTGCCGCTCCGTATACTGATAAGGGCCATTCCGGTAGCGCATGGAGCCGCCCAGGCCAAGGATCCGAAGTCCCCGGTACGTCACCAGCCGTCCGTCGATATCGTCACAGCCCTCCGGCGGATTTTCCAGATAGGTACCGTCATGATTTCCCGGCACATAAAAGAGCGGCACCTGACACATAGTCACCAGAAAAGAGAGATATTCCGCTTTTAGATCTCCACAGGAAATCAGCAGATCATAGGAATCCAGGCAGCCAGGCGTGTAATAATCCCAGATTGCTTTGCATTCCTCATCGGCTAACGCCAGAATTTTCATGCGGCTCTCCCTCCTCTCCCGCGTCCTCTCCATACCCCTGCATGTTTCGTTCAAAGTGAGATGCTTTCTGTCGTTCCCTATAGTTTCTCAGCAGTCCGGATCCGAAGCAGAAGCTGGCGGGGTGATGCCCATTTCCCGCACCAGTGCCTGGGACTCAGGGATCAATTCATCAAAGGAAGGAATGCTGCCCTTCACATTCTCGCACAGCCAATCCATGTGCAGCAATTCCTTGGGATCAAATTCCTTCGTGCCATCATTTTTGACCGAGCCGTCCTGGGCTGTGATCCTGCGGGAGAAGGGATGCAGCAGTCCCGCCTTCAGACTGGAAACCAGCAATTTCGTCAACGCCCGCGGTCCTTCCGGCACATGGGGAGAGAGCTCCACATCCACCACACCGCTGTCGAACCCCCACCAGTAATTCACCGCCTCCTGGGACGATTTCCCCGGCTGCCACGTGCCCTGCAGCACACTCTGCACCACATTTTCATACAAACGTCCCCACACCCAGCAGGGAGAGGCCAGCGGCGTGAGGATACCGTTCTGCACCAGATAAGTCCCGTATGTGCCGTATTCCAGGTAGTGCTTGCCCTGGGCGGGAATGTCCCGATTTGAAATCAAGTGCAGCTGCTGGTCCAGGAGCCTGCGCACCGGATTTCCCGGCAGGCAGGACCAGTCCAGATAAATCTGCGCACGGGGATTGGTCATCTGCGCACCTAGCGCAAAGGCATTGATGGAAGCCGGCACACCCAGGATCGGATAGCTCTCCACATACCCGATGCGGTCGTCCTCCGCCATGGCGCCGGCGATGGCGCCTGTGATGAATTTTCCCTCAAAAACCCGACAATAATAGCTGCGCACACTGGAAAAATGCGTGTCCATGGAGCAGTTCAAAAACCGGACTTTCGGATAACTGACAGCAGCCTTCAGCGTCTGGCGCAGCATCAGCGGCGTAGTGGTGAAAACCAGCTGCGCCCCGTCCTGCACCGCCTGATTCAGGGCTTGCTCTGTCTCCTCCGGACTGTCAGCGTGGTAATAGCTACGCACCTTCACCTGCTCCTGGAAAACCTGCTCCAAATGCTGCCGTCCCAGATCATGTCCCCGGGTCCAGATACTGGTCTTCGGATCCTGTTGATAGAGAAACGCCACATTGAGCGTCGGGGAGGAGAGCGGGAAAAGTCGTCCGATGATTCCTTTTGTCGGCTCTTCCTCCGGGATGGTCTTCACTTTCACCGCTTCTTCATCCGAGGAGGTCACCACGTCTCCCCACAATCCCGCCAGGGACTTTTTCAAATCCTTCGCCGTCATCTCGCCTAGCTGCGCAAAAGAATAAACTTGCAGCCACAAGAGCAGGGCATCTTCCACTCGCAACTGGTCTTTGCGTCCGCCCAGCGCCACGAACGCTTCCTTGAAATAATGGTAGCGGGAGGAAAACATACGTCTCTCATCCTCCGTCCAGGCCTCCCCGGATTTCTTCCCCAGAAAAGAAAGAAGCTTCGCGTATTCTCCCGGTTTGGTAAACTGGATGTCATAGAGCTTCGTGTCCCGATAAAAATCCAAGAATTCATAATACGCTTTGATCCTCGGCTCGTCGCTCTTTTTCGGCAGGACCCGTCTGACCGTGGCGGCGATAGAGGGAGCACCAAAATACCGCAGCACGCTGACCCGTTTATTTCCCTCCTGCACATAAAAATCGCCCAGATATTCGTAACACAGGATCGGATCCCGGATGCCGGTATCCGACAAGTGCTCTTTGCACAGTGCCGACCATTTCTGAGCGAATTCGCTGCTTTTCTCCAGCAGCGGCAGAAAACTGGCTGTAAAGGAATTGCTTCGGGACGCGGATTTTACTCCCACGATCCGCTCCATGGGGACATCCACCAGGGAAATCTCCTGGACTGCGCCGCTCTCCACACCCAGTATCTCATCCAGCACCGCCGGATAGGGATTTTTGCCTGCCGCTGTCAGCTCTTTATATTCTCTCTGGCCCATTTCCAGGGCCTTGCTATATTCATTGCCATCTTCCTGCAGCATAAAATACCTCCGTTTAAGGTCTATCCTAAAACCTCCGTTTAAGGTCTGTCTATCCTAATATTACCGTTTGGGGTCTGGCTATCCTAATATTTCCCCGCAATTCCTCACCCTATCGCACAGTCGCGAAATGCCGTCAGTGCCTTCGTGAATTGCAGTGTTTTCTCTCCCAACAAGTGGCAGGCGCCCAGGGGATAAAAGTCCGGCATCATCTTCCGATTTACCTCCGGCTCCCAGTACATCACGCCCAAAGCGCCGGTTTCCTTGGCGGCCTCCACCATCCGGCGCAGGAGCAGATAGCTGCCCTCCTCATTCTTCTCCTCTTCTCCCATTTCGCTGACCATGACCGGTCTGTGATAGCGCTCCTCGTACATCCGAAGCCATCTCATCATATCCACCTTCTCTGCAGAGCAGTGATACCAGTACGGGTAATAAGAGAAGGCAAAAATGTCGCTTTTTCCCTGCCGCTGCACAAATTGATCCAGAAACGGAAAGCAGTGCTCTTGACTTTGCAGTTCCGCCAAATGGGTGACCACCAGGCACTCTGGCATTTCCTCTTTCACCGCCTCAAAACCGGCATTTAAAAGCCGCACCAGAAGGGCAGGATTTTTCCGGAGTGACCCCCTGGGAAGCAGCAAGCCAGGATTGATTTCATTTCCCACCTGTGCCCATTTGATCTCTATCCCCGCCGCTCGAAAGGTCCGCATGACCTCCTTGGTGTGCTGATATACATGCCGGATCAATTCCTGGTCTGTGTCGTTTCGCCAGGCAGCAGGGATATCCTGAAAAAGCGGATCCGCAAAATGATCGCTGTAATGAAAATCCACCATCACATCCAGTCCCAGATCCTGAGCTTTTTCCGCTGCCGCACAGACCCCCTTGACATCGCAGTATCCCAGCATCACCAGCTCATTCGGGCGTTTTTGCCAATACGCATCCGCCGGAGGATTCACAAACACTCGCAGCCGTACTGCATTGACCCCCATTTTCTTGCAGGCAAGAATGGGATCAATCAACTCTTGATTCTCATCCACCCAGCTAAAACCCAATGCTTGAAGCTGACTGACCCAGCTCAAATCCGCCCCATAGATAAAAGCGTCCTTTTTCTTTTCTTCTCCCACAATTTTCCCCTTTCGCGACTGGACTGACGTGACTTTATGTCAAGTTCCCGGATGCCGCAGGTAGTCTCTGCCTGCTGCTCATTGTAATTGCATCTAGAGACACCCCTTCGCGCCGCGGCTCATTATACTGTAGTATCCGGGTAAAAGCAAGGAGCGCAGGATACAGTGCCTGCCTTGTCGTAGGAAGCTTTTCCAGGCTGTCCTTTCAACAATGTCCATCTTTTTTGTGGGAGAAATCCATTGCAAAGAATATCATAGAGACGAGGGAAGAGACATAATGATCTGTGAAATGAGGGAGGTACTCGAAGGCAGAAACGCACGGCAAGAATTTGCCCTTCGATTTCCTGTTCCTTCTCGTACCGTTTAAAACTGGGAAGCCGGCATGGTCGGGACGACAAAATGCATAGTGGAAGTTTTAGAAGTCAGCAAAAAAGAGGCGGCAGAAGGGAAAAAAGCAGGGCTGCCGCCGTAAGATCCGCGAAAAATAAAAATGGTCAAAAAGATTCTTCTACGCAAAATACTTCCCCAAATCAAATATTTCTCTTCTCTTCAAAACATTTCCCTTCTCTTCAATAAAGCAATCGACAGGAGCCAGGAAAGAATGTAGAGCACAATAACGCCAACAAGGCACAGGACTATAGTGCGGTCTATACCAATGATTCCATGAGGTGACTTTTGAAAAACCATGGCGACGCTTAATACAATTGATCCAATCGCATAGAGTAGACCAACCAAAAAATAGCAAACAATACGTCCTTTTTCCGTACCCAGCATAAACGCAAACGGCAGTATGACAGAAGACATAAATGAGGAAAGGACCAGCGCGATCAGCAAAACTCCGCCCAATTCATCGATGCGCAGACTATCTCTTATCCCCATCTGTATCATGTAAAATACTGCGACAATCCCTGCCATCCCAAATGGGCAGAGAAGCCCGAACAGATATTTAGAGGAAACGATCTGCGTCTTGGTATATGGCAGTGTGCAGCTGTATTGCAGCCATCTGCTCTATTCATCATAGGTTAGAAGGTTTATTGGAATCATCCCGCTTAAAATAATGGGGAAAAAAGCAAAAACCATATTCGTGTTTCCAACACACGAAATAGCCAAAAAAACAGCTGCCATTAGCAGATATATTTTGCAATATTTTTTTGTCATATAAAAATCTTTCAGCAAAAGTCCCTTCATATCACCCTGCCTCCTTCACCATAAATACAAACAGCTCCTCAATACTGATGGGACTGACGGAATAATCACGCGGTACGGCGTCCCGAAGAACCATTGCCTCTACGCCATAAGGCGTTTCTTTTTTGTGCCGGATGCACCGGCTGTCTATCTGGGACAACTGCTCTTTTGTGCAATGCAGGATGCCGTACTGCTCCAGCAGTTTATCTTTCTCCTCACAGAGAAGCAATTTCCCCTTATGTAAAAAAGCGATATAGTCGCACAGTTTCTCAAGGTCGCTGACAATGTGGGAAGAAAAATAAGATGGAATGGGTTTCATCCCTTGTAAAATTGCCAAGCATCTCCACCACCTCTTCCCTGACCACAGGATCAAGGCCGGATGTGGCCTCATCCAGCAAAAGCAGCTTGCTGTTATGTGACAGGGCAATCACGATGCCGAGCTTCATTTTCATCCCGCGTGAGAACTTCTTAAAAGGCTTGTCTACAGGCAAGGACATCTCCTTGACCAGACGGAAATATTCTCCCTCGTCCCAATTGCGGAAGGTGTATTTCATGACTTTGTCGACCTGTTTCACCGTGAGGCATTCCGGAATTCCCACTTCATCCGGCACAACGCCGATATCTTCCTTCAGTAACTCGATATTTTCCTGATTATCCTTTTCGAAAATAAGAACGGATCTGCTGTCCTTTCGTATCATATCCAGGATCAATTTCATCGTCGTGCTTTTCCCAGCTCCGTTTTCCCCGATCAGCCCCATTATGCAGCCGCTTAGCAGTGTCAGGTTCAAATGATCCAGCGTAAAACCAGAAAAAGATTTCGTCAGGTTTTTGATTTCCAG
>CAZROZ010000033.1:0-11801 GCA_964601745.1 uncultured Lachnospiraceae bacterium
GATCCAGGTTGTCCACGCCCAGTTCGATGGTGTAGTCATGAAATTTCGGCTGCTCGTAATACCACCACGAATAGCCCCCATAGGCGCAGCAGGCGATGACTGCCGCGACACATCCCAGGATGAGTACCTTACCGGAGGGAGTCTTCCACTTGGCGATAAAAGTCTCTTTCATCTTTTTGAAAAATGTCTTGACGCCGGCCATCATGCCCTTCCACTTCGCAAGAATGAAATTCCAGCACTGGTTCAGCTTTTTCCCGATAGTTTGGAAAAAGCCTTTTACCTTCGCACCGATGCCTTGAAAAAAACCTTTTACCTTCGCACCGATGGTTTGAAAAAATTCCCTCACCTTAGCCATGACAAGCATCCTCCCTGATTGACCTGATTATCCCTTGGGGGGAGGTAATGTTAACATATTCTTAAGACTTTGTAAAGAATTTATTGATATGATTTGGCGATGGAAAATAGTGGAAAATAATGAGAATGAGCCTTTAATCCGCAGCAGGCGCCATGCAATATGAGCTATTAATCTGCGACAGGCCATGCAATATGAGCTATTAATCCGCGGCAGGCCATGCGGAATGATCCCATGTTCTGCCCACCAGACAGCCCAAGCGTTCTTCGTCAGTCATCAATCCTGTCTCGGCACTGACACCGCCGGGGGTTGCGTCCAGATGTCTCCAGCAGTCACCCAGATTGACCAGAGTCCAGTAGTGGGTCTTATCCTTAGTCCAGATCAATTGGGTCTCATAGCCGTGATATTCCAGGATTGCCTGCAGTACTTTTGCGTGGACATAGCAGTTGCCCAGCCGGCTATTTAATCCGTACCAGACCGGGTCTTCCCCGCCGTAGCTGTGGTTGTATGTGATGTGATCCCGCACGTAGACTTTCGCGTCCACTGGATCACTGCCGCATTTTTTCGCCCAGGAGGCTACCAGAGCGGCGGTGTCGTCCGCGTCGTGCATCACGGTGACAGTTCGCCGAAAGGTACCTTGATTGCCGTCGCTGTCGATTGCACGGTAGATCACATGATAGGTGCCGGCTTTGGTCAGGTCCACTTCGCTGTCATCGAAGGTGAAGGAAACGCTGCCGTCCAGATTATCTTCTGCGGAGATGCCTTTCTTGTAATCGGGCTTCTCATTTTTGGCCACCGTCAATTCGGAAACACCAGAGAAAGAGGGTGGGGTTTTGTCCTTGACAATCCGAAGTGTGGTCTCTCCCACGGTTTCATTTCCAGCGGGATCCACAGCGCGGACCCGCACATTCTGAGTTCCATAATTAGAAAAATTCAGTTTTGTCAGCAGCGTCAGATCTGCCTTCCCGGAGAGATCCGAGGCGGACACCACGAAATCGTCCAGAGATGCGGTCTGTCCCTTTAAAACGGAGACAGAACGCAGCTTCAGGGCAGGCGGCGTGGTGTCTTGTATTGTGACAGAGCAGGTCAGAGTCATGCCTGAAAAACTGCTGGAGATGAGATAATTTCCCGCAGGAGACTGATTGACGGTATCGATTTCTTCCTGGGAGAGAAGGGCTGTTGCGGAACTGTCCAGGAGAAGGTCTTCTTTTTTTAATTTTTCTCCCAATTCCAGCGTGAAAGCCTCTTTCAGCCAGACACAGCGCAGGGTGCAGTCCTGTGAAATCTGATTTCCATAGGGGTCGGCGACAAGGACGGTCACGGTGCTGGTCCCATAGCGTTCCAGGGCAGGTGTGGATGAGGCGAAACGGACAGTGGTGCCAGAAAGGTCAAAACTGGAGACCACAAAATCCTCCGCTTGCAGCGCGGTACCGGGCGCAGCGGATAAGTCTTGAAATTCAGCCTCAGGTGGCGTGGTGTCCTGAATCGTCAGTGTAACGGTCTCTTCCATTTTGCCTTGGCGCAATGTAATCTGCTGCCTGCCTGGACGGCTGTAATCCAGCGTAGCCGGATCCGTGACGAAAGCAGTCCTTTCCGGCTTGGCATATTTGGTGTAAAAGTCCGCTAGCCTTAGCTCGCTTTGACCCAGCTCGATGGTGTGATCTTGAAACTTGGGCTGCAGATAGTACCACGTGGAATAGCCAGCCGCTCCGCAGCAGACCAGAAGGAGAAGGGCACAGATTGAAAGGCCTGCCCTGCCGGACTTGGTGTTCCATTTTGCTTTAAAAAAAGACAAGATCTGTCTCATGCTGTGTCGCCCCCTAGTCAACTACCTATCCCCCAAAGGGAATGGGCTTTCGAACCGAAAAAAATTTTACGAACGAATTTTAGTGAAAAACATTATTTTCTGACTATAATAAATATTTTCAGTGAAATGAAATCGTATCACTTAAACTAATGAGATAAAAATACACATCTTCCAGAATTTCGCCTGGAGCAATCCGCGGCTTTCATTTATGGTGTTGCCCCGCTTGCGGGGCATGGGAATTCACCCTCTGCTTTCAGCGCTACCACTTGCTTTTTTCACAGTCAGTCTCAATACTTATCGGAAGTATCTTACCACGCGGAAAAAATAAAGCAAAGGAAAACGGAAAATTAATAAACCAGATTTTTCACGGGCTTCCGAGAATGGCCCTCACGACACCGGAAATGACCCTCACGACACCGAAAATGGCCCTCACGATAATGTATGTGGTTCAAATCTGCGAAAAATGATAAGGAGAGCACGTTATTTCCCATGATGAGATCCTTTGAGAAAAAGGAGCGTCAATGTCATTGGCTATAGAGAATTAATCGCAAGGGATTGACAGCTTGCGATTAAATGCTATACTAGGCTCACTGCGCACAGAAAGGAGGGGAGAAGATGGACAGTCAAAAGCCCATCGGTCTGTTGTTGAAACAGATCAATGACGCAGTGGAAAAAGTGATCAACAATAACATGCGGGAGAGCGATATGACATTTGCCCAGCTGCGGGTGCTGCATCTGCTTGATTGTATGGGAGAAAAATCCTGCTCTCTGAAGGAGTTGGAGCGGATCCTGGGAGTAGCGCAGTCCACCTGTGCCGGACTGGTTTGCCGGCTGGTGCAGAAGAAAATGGTGGAGTGTATGGGGGATCCGGTGGACAAACGGGTCAAGATCGTCTGCATTACCCAGGCGGGAGAAGATTGTTGTAAAGTGGGTCTTCATAATTTGAACGCCGCGGAACAGGCAATTCTGAATGGCTTCTCTCTGGAAGAAAAAGAGCAGCTGCGAGACCTTCTGGAACGGGTCTATCAGAATCTCAAATGTGCTGCCAGATAGGGGAGGATGAAAAGGCGGTTAAAAAAAAGACTGCAAAACCAGCCGCTAAAAACAGGGAGTAGGAAACAAACGAAAAGGATAGAAAGTAGAAAGGAATCGATGTTATGATAAAAACGTTGACCAGTTGCATCAAGCAGTATAAGAAAGATACGATTTTGACGCCCTTTTATACTGCCATGGAGGTGCTGCTGGAGGTATTGATCCCATTTGTGACGGCATTTCTTATAGATGAGGGAATTGACGCTGGTAATGTAAAGAAAGTTTATCTCTATGGAGCAATCATGCTGGGACTGGCTTTTTTATCCCTTTTCGCAGGGGTAGAGGCCGGGATTCACGCATCCGCTGCCTCCACAGGATTTGCCCGTAATCTGCGGGAGAAAATGTATGAATGTATCGGACATTTTAGCTTTACCAATATCGACAAATTCAGCACGGCAGGGCTAGTCACCCGGATGACCACAGACGTCTCGAATCTGCAGAATTCATTTCAGATGATTCTGCGCATCGCGGTTCGCTCCCCCTTGATGCTGATCAGCAGTATGATCATGTGCTTTACCATCAATGTCCATCTGAGCCTGATCTTCCTGGTGGCTCTGGTGGTGCTGGGCATCGCGCTTGCCCTCATTATCAAGCTCTCGATGCCGGTTTTTGATGAAGTGTTTGATCGGTATGACGATCTGAATGCCAGTGTGCAGGAGAATGTGTCCGCCATCCGGGTTGTGAAAGCGTTTGTCCGGGAGGATTATGAAAATAAAAAATTCTCCAAGGCATCCGAAAATGTGTACAAGCTCTTTGTCAAGGCGGAAACCATCCTTTCCTTTAACAACCCGGTGATGATGCTTGTGGTGTATGGTTGCATGATTTCTCTCTCCTGGCTGGGTGCCCATTATATCGTGCTGGGAGATATGACCACTGGAAATCTGACCTCAATGTTCAGTTACGTCATGAGTATGATGATGTCACTTTCTATGTTGTCTATGATTTTCGTGATGCTGACCATGAGTGTCGCCAGCGCAAAGCGGATTGTAGAGGTATTGAATGAAGTGCCGACCATGACCGACCCGGAGAAACCGGTGACAGAAGTGCCGGATGGAAGCATTGATTTTGACCATGTTTCTTTCTCTTACCGGGAAGGCAGCGGGGAGTACGTTTTAAATGACATTGATCTTCACATCCATGCTGGAGAGACCGTGGGGATCATCGGCGGCACCGGCAGCGGGAAATCGACGCTGGTCAGTCTGATCAGCCGTCTGTACGATGTGACAGAAGGCAGCGTGCGGATCGGCGGGATTGATGCCCGGGATTACGAGATGGAAGCGCTGCGCAATCAGGTCTCTGTGGTGCTACAGAATAATGTGCTTTTCTCCGGCACGATTCTGGATAATCTTCGCTGGGGAAAAGAAGATGCCAGCGAGGAGGAATGCATGGAGGTCTGCCACCAGGCATGTGCGGACGAATTCATTGAGCAGATGCCGGATCGGTATCATACGTATATTGAACAGGGCGGCACCAATGTGTCTGGCGGTCAGAAGCAGCGTCTGTGTATTGCCAGAGCACTGCTGAAGAAACCAAAAGTGTTGATTCTGGATGATTCCACCAGTGCGGTGGATACGGCAACAGATGCGAAGATCCGCCAGGCGTTTGCCGCTAGAATTCCGGGTACGACCAAGCTGATTATCTCTCAGCGCATTTCCAGTGTGCAGGACGCGGACCGGATTCTGGTGCTGGATGAGGGCTGCGTCAGTGGCTTTGACACCCACGAGAATTTACTGAAAACCAATGATATTTATCGGGAAATCTACGACGCACAGATCCAGGGCGGCGGCGATTTCGATAACCCGTCGTGAGAGGAGGAATAGAACAATGCCGAGAGGACCGAGACCAAACAGCGGAAAGAATCCAGCCGCACTGAAAAGGTTGGCGTCTTACGTGATAAAAAATTATACAGGGAGCTTTATTCTGGTGGTGGTGGGCATTTTTGTATCCTCTATCATCACATTGCTGGCCACCTTATTTACCAAAAATTTGATCGATGACTATATTAAACCATTGACACAGATGGCGGAGCCCGATTATCAGCCATTGGCCAAGGCGTTGTTTTACTTAGCGCTGATGATGGGATTTGGCGCATTGCTCTCGTGGCTCTACAATCTGGTGATGGCAATTGTGACTCAGAGTGTTTTGAAACGCCTGCGGGTCAGCATGTTTACCCATATGGAGACGCTGCCCATCAAATATTTTGACACACATATCCACGGGGACATTATGTCTATCTATACCAACGATGTGGATACCACCAGACAACTGATCGCCCAGAGTTTTCCACAGCTGCTGAATTCCGCCATCACGCTGGTCTCCACCTTGATCAGTATGATTTTGCTGGATGTCCCGTTGACGCTGGTGGCGGTGGGAATGGTGCTTCTCATGGCAGTGGTCACCACCAGAATCGGCGCCATGTCATCCAGGTATTTTGTGAAGCAGCAAAAGGATCTGGGCGCGGTGAACGGTTACATCGAGGAGATGATGCAGGGTCAGAAGGTGGTGAAAGTCTTCTGCCACGAGAAAAAGGATTTGGAGGGCTTCCAGAAACTGAATGATCAGCTGCGGGAGAGTGCCAATAACGCCAATAAGATGGCAAATATCACCATGCCGGTCAATGGCAACCTGGGTCATGTCTGCTATGTGCTATGTGCCGTGGTGGGCTGTCTCCTCGCTCTGAGCGGAAGAACCAGTTTGACACTGGGCACTCTGGTGACTTTCCTGGTGCTCAACCGGAATTTTACCAGACCGGTCACGCAGATCAGCCAGCAGGCGGCCAGTATCGTCATGGCCGGTGCCGGAGCCGGCCGTGTCTTCTCCCTGATCGATGAGCCGTCTGAGCAGGACAACGGATATGTGGAACTGGTCAATGCGAAGCAGAATCCGGACGGGTCTTTGTCTGAGACAAAAGAGCGGACCAATCTCTGGGCCTGGAAGCATCCTCATGAGGCGGATGGAACGGTGACGTATGAAAAGCTGAACGGGGATGTGACGTTTGACGGGGTGGATTTTGGCTACAGTGAGGATAAAATGGTGCTGCATGACATTAAAATGTACGCCACGCCGGGGCAGAAAATCGCTTTTGTGGGCAGTACCGGTGCGGGGAAAACCACCATTACGAATCTGATCAACCGGTTTTATGACATTCAGGACGGGAAGATTCGCTACGACGGCATCAACATCAATAAGATCAAGAAACCGGATTTGCGCCGAAGCCTGGGTATGGTGCTCCAGGACACCCACCTATTTACAGGCACTGTGATGGAGAATATCCGCTACGGGCGGCTGGACGCTACCGATGAGGAATGTATCAAGGCCGCGAAACTGGCCAATGCGCATGGTTTTATCCGTAGACTTCCGGATGGCTACCAGACGATGCTGACCGGGGATGGGTCCAATTTGAGTCAAGGACAGCGTCAATTGCTGGCCATCGCCCGAGCCGCAGTCGCAAATCCGCCGGTGCTGATTCTGGATGAGGCGACTTCCTCCATCGATACCCGTACCGAGGCACTGGTGCAAAAGGGCATGGATGCGCTGATGGAAGGGCGGACTTCCTTTGTCATCGCCCACCGGCTCTCCACGGTCCGCAACGCTGACTGTATCATGGTGCTGGAGCAGGGCCGCATTATAGAGCGGGGCACCCATGACCAGCTGATTGAGCAGAAGGGGAAGTATTACCAGCTCTATACGGGAAATCAAATCGCATCGTGAAAAAGTGGTGATTCTTCTCAAGGCGGGTGTAAAGAGCAAAAAACGGGATGCCAGACTAAAAATTAGAGTTTGAAACTTTCCCGCCGTCATCCTTGAGACTTAATACTTAATGGAAAAATCTATTTGATTTTCAATCAAAAAAAGAAAAGCAGCCTTTCAGAGATCACGCTTTGTCAGGCTGCTTTAATTTTTGAAAGGGTCAGGTCAGGCTGCCTTTTTCCAGTTTCTGTAGGACAGAGTCTATCTTTTCCTCCGGTAATTTCCTATCCAGGAAAAATTCTGCTGCATAAAGTGCCTGTGCCACCAGCATGGAAAGTCCATTCGCCGTCCGCATACCGAGGCTTTTTCCCTGGGCGAGGAGTTTGGTGGTCAGTGGATTATAAATGATATCCACCACTGCTTTGCAGTCTGGGAAACGGGAGAGGTCTAGAGGTGATTGATCGACCTGCGGATACATGCCTACAGGACTTGTATTGATGACGATCTGTGCGTCTGTGTGATTTTGATAGCACTCCTGAGTGGTGATGGTCTCGGCACTGGGACGGGGTTTTGTGATGACAATCTGTGCCGCCTTTTGATTTTTCAGCACCGCCAGTACTGCCTTCGCCGCACCGCCATTGCCCAGAACCAGAACTTTCTTCCCTGTCACTGTGATCTGTGCCCGGGAGAGGAGATAGACAAAGCCGGAGTAATCCGTATTGTGCCCGATGAGGTGTCCGCTTTTATTGACGATTGTGTTCACCGCACCGATGGCAGCGGCATTCTCATCCATCTCATCCAGATAGGGGATCACTTTCTGTTTATACGGAATGGTCACATTGATGGCATCAAAGTCTCTGGCCTCCATAAAGCGGGGGAATTCTTCTGCGCTGAGCGGAATCAGATCATAAGTGTAATCCGCCAGCTGTTCATGGATGATTTTGGAATAACTGTGTCCCAATTTCTCTCCGATCAATCCTTTTCGCCCCATACTCGCTCCTTTCGCTCCGCGTGATCCGTTTCCCTGCATGGCTTGCCTGTGGAAAATCGATTTCACTTCTTGGGAAATGATGGCCACGCACCGCTGGTATTTCTGGAAAATTCTGCTATGATGATATCGGAACATGTCTGCCTTTGATATCTTTTAGCACTATTTTGTGGCTGCACTTTTAGCACTATTTTGTGGCTGCACTGGGACTAGTGTAAACGAATTGGCAGGCAAATACAAGGGAAAGAGCGGGAAAAATGTTTGTGCGCACATAGCGGTCCTGTCACTCAAAACAGAATGATACAAAGATCTTTTTTATATTTGTACGGACCAAACCTATTTGTCCGTACAAAACGGTCTGCCTTGACAAGAGAGGAGTGAGACGAAGTTGGAGAAAAGACGATGCGAATTCGGAACAGGAGGGAGTACAGTTTCAGAAAAGTATCTCGCTTATCATGACAACAGATGGGGAAAACCGGAACACAGGGATCAGGAGTTATTCGCCATGCTGGTGCTGGAGGGAATGCAGGCGGGCGTCAGCTGGAATCTGATTTTAAATAAGGAAGAGAATTTTCGCAGGGCGTTTGACGACTTCGACCCGGAGAAAGTGGCTGCCTACGGGGAGGAGAAAGTGGAGGAATTGATGAAGGATGCCGGGATCATTCGCAACCGAAATAAAATTCGCTCTGCTATCTCCAATGCACGTGCATTCTTGGATATTCAAAAGGAATTTGGAACGTTCGATCGCTACATTTGGGGTTTTACCGATGGAGCTGTGATCGACCATCACCTGCTGGATCTTCGCGACATGCCTGCGAAGGACGAGCTCTCGGAGCGGATCAGCCGGGATTTGAAGAAGCGTGGATTTAAATTTGTGGGGCCGACGATCATCTACTCTTATCTGCAGGGGATTGGAGTCATCAATGACCATTGGGAATATTGTGACTACAGATTGTAGGGGGTAGTGGATGGTGGTTGGGATTAAGTTTGTGAAGTGAACTTGCAATGGGGCTGTTTTCTTTGGCTTTGGTGGGGTGGTGCCGCGCAACTTTTGGTTGCAATATGGCTTTATTTTCACTATAATGTGGAAGACTCAGACGGATGGCGATGCAGGGATGCAGCCGGAATGTTAGATGGTGATCTATAGATTCGTCAGGAATGTTAGATGGCGGTGCAAGGATGCGGCTGGGAAGTTTGGTGTGATGGTTTTCGCAGAATTGGAGGTCGTTTCAAGTGGAAGACAATACACAGATAGAGGAAATAGAGGAAATCAATTATAATTTGCAGGAAGAGAGCCAATATGGCCAGATCAAGATTTCCGATAATGTCATGGGAGCTATTGCTGGACTGGCTACCTTGGAAGTGGACGGGATTGCTGCCATGGGCGGTGGGACGAAGCGGGAGTGGATCAGCAAGCTGGGATCCCGCACCCGTGCCAAGGGGGTAAAGGTCTTGGTCGGGGATACCGTCGAGGTGGATCTGACCGTGATGCTGAAATATGGCGCCAGTATTCCGAAGGTGTGCAAGAAGGTACAGGAAAAGGTGATCGCCGCCATTGAGAATATGACCGGCTTGACCGTATCAGAAGTAAATATCCATGTGGCGGGAGTGCAGCTTGATAGTCAACAATAAGGAGAGTTGTAGTTAACGGCATTTAAAAGTTCCATTTCAAGGATCAGTCTGTCCTGCCATAGGATACCGGATATGCCTAGAAATGAAGAAGGAAGAAATGATGCCGTTTGCTATAGGAGAGAAATCCCCGGGTTTGTCTGAGTACTCACTGCTTTTTCGCGGCGCAGACAGGTCCGGGGTTGTTTTTTCTTTTAAAGGCGGAGTTGTTTTTTCTTTTAAAGACGGGTCTCTTTTTTCTAAAGCCTGGTCGCTTTTTTTAAAACTCAGTCGCAATGGGCAGGCGGATGGACTGCTTGCGTTGGTACATTTGCGCACGGACCATTTACATCGGCGGGTGAGGGTGGACAGGTTTTCCGCAATCCGCATTCAAAAGATATATCAATAGAGCGTCAGAGGAAAAATTGATGGAAGAACAAGAAAGCAATAGTCAGGCAATGTCCAGACATCAGAAAAGAGAGCAGTTATTTCGCATGCTCTTTTTGGTTCAGTTTCATCCGGAGGAAGAATGGGAAGAGCAAATCACACAATATTTTTCCTACCTGGTGGAGATCCCTCTGAGGCCGGAGGAAAAGCAGGAGATCGCGGAGAAATTTTGGCGGATTGCCCGCGTCCTGCCGCAGTTGGACGAGGAGATCAACCGCACAGCAGAACACTGGACCATCGACCGGATGAGCCGGGTGGATCTGAGCATTTTGCGCCTGGCAATTTATGAGATCGAATTGGACAAAAAGATTCCAGTGGGGGTTGCCATCAGTCAGGCAGTCCAGCTGGCAAATCGCTACGGTGGGGAGCGATCCAGCAGCTTTATCAATGGACTGCTGGGAAGACTTGCCAGAGAGAAAAACCAAAAGAAAGGGAAAAAATGACTTGCTATTCTGTTTCTCAGGTGACAGCATATATCAAGGATTTGTTGCAGCAGGATGACTCGCTGAATTCGATCCTTATTCGGGGCGAGGTGTCCAATTGCAAATATCACAGTTCCGGCCATATTTATTTCACCTTGAAAGATGCCGGTGCTCAGCTTCCCTGTGTGATGTTTTCTGGATATCGGCGCGGCCTCACCTATAAGATGGAAAACGGAGATCAGATCCAGGCGACAGGCAGTATCGGGGTCTATGAGCAAGGAGGACGTTATCAACTCTATGTCACCAGAATCGTGCCCGACGGCGCGGGGGCATTGGCGGCTTCTTTCCAGCGGTTGAAAAAAGAGCTGGAGGCAGCCGGCTATTTTGACAAAGCTCATAAAAAGCCGATTCCATTTTACGCGGCGAAAATTGGAATCGTCACAGCCAGGACCGGGGCGGCACTTCAGGATATGATCCATATCGCGGCTAGGCGAAATCCCTATGCGCAGCTGATTCTTTGTCCCGCCCTAGTGCAAGGGGAAGGAGCCGCGGCATCCATCGCTTCTGCCATTGCTCGGCTGGACAAGATGAATCTGGACGTGTTGGTGGTGGGTCGGGGCGGCGGCTCTCTGGAAGATTTGTGGGCCTTTAATGAGAAAATCGTGGCGGATGCCATTTATCAGTGCAGGACACCAGTGATTTCCGCGGTGGGGCACGAAACGGATGTGACGATCTCGGATTTTGTCGCGGATTTGCGGGCACCGACTCCTTCCGCCGCCATGGAACTGGCGGTTTGCGACATCCAGCAGGTGTTTGATCGGCTGGCGGGGTATCAGAAACGTCTGGAACACGCCGGACCTGCGCAGCGGCTCAGCGATTACCGACAGCGTTTGGTGGATGCGGACGACAAGTTGAGACTTCGCATGTCGATGCGTCTTTTGTCTGCAAAACACCGCTTGGAGCTGCTGTCCGGACGGTTGGAGGCGATCTCCCCCAGAAAGCGGCTTCAGGGAAGCTATGCCTTTGTGGAGAAAGAAGACGGCACAGGCTGCGGCGGTGTTTCCGGACTGCTTGGCGGGGATAAGATCACGCTGTTTTTCCAGGACGGCACTGCCCGAGCGTCGGTGGAGCAAGTGGAGCTGTATTAGGACAGAAGGGAGCACAAAACGGGGAAAGCGTTCTGGACGGAAAGCGTAGAACGCGAGAAGAGTTCTGGACGAAAAGCGTAGAACGGGAGAAGAGTTCTGGACGAAAAAGCGCGGAAAGGGAGCGAGAGTCCTGGTCGGAAAAGGGATCCGGACAGGAGTAGAACTGGACAGGAACGTTATCGGAACGGGAGATGGAGAGCTGAACGGGAGGCATCTGTATGCGTGTCTGCTCCATAAATGCGTGTCT
>CAZROZ010000034.1:0-11735 GCA_964601745.1 uncultured Lachnospiraceae bacterium
ATTTCCTCCCGTCCTTCTTTTGTCACAGCGGAAAATGGAAAAACGGGCAGATTTCCACAATTCAGCGTCTCGCGAATCTGGGAAATCTGCCCCTTTTTTGCGCTGCGTTTCACCTTATCGGCCTTGGTGGCGATTATCAGCGGAGAAAAGCCATTCTCCTGGATCCACTGATACATGAGGACATCGTCCGCGGTAGGTTTATGCCGCATGTCCACCAAGAGAAAGATCGCTCGAAGTGCCTGACTGCGGCGCAGATAACGTTCCACCATCTTTCCCCATGCGGCTTTTGCCTGCACAGAAGCATTGGTGTAGCCGTAGCCCGGCAGATCCACCAGATAGACTGCTTGATTTACGAAATAAAAATTAATCGTCTGGGTCTTTCCCGGCTGAGAAGAGGTGCGTGCCAAGCTCTTTCTCTGACAAAGAGTATTCAGCAGAGAGGATTTCCCCACATTGGACCTGCCGGCAAATGCCACTTCCGGAAGGCTGTGATTGGGCAGAGAACTGGAAATTCCGCACACCTCCGCTAGCTCAGCCCATCTGACGAGAGTGCCTTCTCCCTTCGAATAATCCCCCTTCGATTCATCATGATTCATCGCATTCTCACTACCCACTACAACACCGCTTTCGACACCACTTCCGAGAACTGCTTCACATAGGTGACAGACATATCACCCACAATCTCCGGGGAAAGCTCCTCCACATCCGCCTTATTCATCAGCGGGACGCAGACTTCCTTCATCTTCGCCAGATTGGCGGCCAGCAATTTCTCTTTTAATCCGCCGATGGGAAGCACTCTGCCCTGCAGCGTGATCTCCCCCGTCATCGCCAAATCCTGGCGCACTGGTTTCTGCGTTAGAGTGGAGTAAAGCGCCGTGGCCATCGTGATGCCGGCGGAAGGTCCGTCCTTGGGCGTAGCGCCCTCCGGCACGTGCACGTGAATCAAGTGGTGTTCAAAATAATCCTCCGGGATCGCAGGATTCAGCACAGAACGAACGCAGCTCAGGGCGATAGAGGCGGATTCTTTCATCACATCTCCCAGATTTCCCGTCAGCAACAGTCTCCCCTTGCCCGGCATAGAGAGTGCCTCCACTTCCAGCATCTCCCCACCGGTATTGGTCCAAGCAAGCCCCTTCACAATGCCCACCATCGGCTCCCTGTTCATGGGCTCTTCCGGGTATTTCTCTTTCCCGAGAAATTCCTGGAGATTTTTACAATTCACATTGATTTTCTTGACATCGCTTGTCTTAATCTGATAGACGCATTTGCGGCAGATCGTGCCAATCAGCCGCTCCAGCTGCCGCACGCCAGACTCCCTTGTGTAGTGACTGATCATCTCAACGAGAGCCGCGTCGGCGATAGAAAGCTGCCGCCTGGTCAGTCCGTGGAGCGTCAGCTGCTTTTTCACCAGGTGATTCTTGGCAATGTGCAACTTTTCATTTGCCGTATAAGTATTCAGCTCGATGACTTCCATCCTGTCCAGTAAGGGCTTTGGAATCGTCTCCGTCGTATTGGCAGTGGCGATGAAAAGCACTTCCGAGAGATCTACCGGCAGTTCCACATAGTGATCCACAAATGCCTTATTCTGCTCTCCGTCCAGCACTTCCAGCATGGCGGACGCGGGATCTCCCCGGTAATCATTGCCCAATTTATCAATTTCATCCAGAACCATCAGAGGATTTTTTACACCAGCCTGTCGGATACCATCAACGATTCGTCCCGGCATGGACGCCACATACGTGCGGCGATGTCCCCGGATCTCCGCTTCATCCCGGATCCCGCCCAGGGAAAGACGGACATAGCGTTTGCCCAGCGCATCCGCGATACTGCGGCCGATGGAAGTTTTCCCCGTGCCGGGAGGCCCCACCAGACAAAGGATAGGCGCTTTTCCGGAGGGGGCTTGTTGCCGCACCGCCAGATATTCCAGCACTCGCTCTTTTACCTCCGTCAGACCGTAATGATCCCGGTCGAGGATTTTCTTCGCCTTCGCCAGATCATTGCTGTCCACTGTGGCCTTGTCCCAGGGCAGTTCCAGCAATGTCTCGATGTAGCTTCGGATCACCGCGCTCTCAGAGGTATTGAAAGAAAGCATCCGAAAATGGCCGACTTCTTTGCGCAGCCGATCCTTTACTTCCTCACTGGCTTCCATTTCCTCAATCAGCCGCAGGTACCCTTCCGCTTCACCCAGAGGACCGCTGTCCCCCAATTCTTCCTGTAAAACCCGCAGCTGCTCCCGATAGAAGAATTCCCGTTGCGTATCCTCCATGGAGTCTTGCACCTTGTGGGCATACTCATTGCGGATCTGTAAAAAAGACTCCTCCTCATTGAGAATCCGGCTCACCGTATCACAGCGCTGCTGCAGATTCAATTCAGAGAGGACCTGCTGGCGCACGCCCTTTTCCCGCAGGGGAAGAATCAGCATGCACTGATCCAGGAGCGGAATCAAATCATGGATTTTTCGAAGTTGCGGTCGAATCACCTGGGAGAACTGGGGGCCGTACATGGAGGCAAGATTTTCCATCAGACTTTTCAGATAGCGGACCATGCCCTTCTGCCAGGTTTTCGGAGGCATTTCCTCCTCAGTCAGCCTGTGAATCTCAATATCTACGGTCCAATACGGTCCGCTCTGGTCAAAATTGCTCCAAGTCGCCCGCTCTTCTCCCTGCACGGTGCCGCGGAGTTTGCCGTTGCGCATTTTTGTCACCTGCTTCACACAGGCATAGGTCCCCACCTGATAAAACGCCTCCGCGCTGGAAATTTCTTCCTCCGAGCCGTGGGGATTTTGTGTCCCTACCAGAAAAACGTGTTGATCTCCTTTTAACGCCTCATTCAGGGCTGTGGTAAAGTGTTTTCCCTTGATCTCATATTGCATGAGTGCGCCCGGCAGCAGGGTATTCTCCTGAAGTACAATCACCGGGACATGCTCTTTTCTCTCCGTCATCTTTTTCTCACCTTACCGTTTCTCTTTTTTAGAAAGGATATCTGCACCAAAAAGTCTTGTAATTCCCCTGCCGCTGCCATCGAAAGCAAGACGTGACGTTCCCCATGCGCAAACGTGAGATACCCTAACATGTTACCTTTCTTTCTGGCTGTTGATATAGTCAGCAATCTGCTCTTCGGTGCGTTCGCTCACAGTCGCTACGAAATAGGACGGATTCCACAAATGCCCGCCCCACAGCTCTTTTTTAATTTCAGGATGTGCAAGAAATAACCATCTCGCGGTATTGCCTTTAAACACTTTGATCGCATCTGAGATCCGGCACTGCGGCTTGCATTCTATAAGCATATGTATGTGATCGGGCATAGTTTCCATAGCAAGAATTTTAATATCCAAATCCTTGGCAGTACGATACAGATGTTCTTTGATGTCCGATTCTATTTCGCCGGTGATGACTTTCCTGCGATATTTTGTACACCATACGACATGGTATTACAGGCAATAGACATACCCTCTACCATGCGTCACATCTGAACTCGTTGTAAATAAAAAGTCTTTATCCAATTTTAAATATACCATACGAAGCATGCAAAATCAAAAAAGGACAACTAACTCAAAAATCGACTAACTCAAGACTGAGGTCACGAGAGTGCGTCGCCAAATTTTCAAAAAAGGGACGAAATCCCGTCCCTTTCAAAAGACATGCCATATGAAATCGGGCGTATCCTGTAAGAATCAGGAAATCGCGCGTTTTCGTTTGGATTCCGCGGGGATGAGAATCGGTTCTCCCGTCCCGTCAATTACATCTTTGGTGATAATACACTTTCCGATGTCCTCCTCCGACGGGAGTTCATACATCACGTTCATCATCGCCTGTTCCAGAATGGCGCGAAGCCCTCTGGCACCAGTCTTGCGCTCCACCGATTTTCTCGCGATCTCCCGCACCGCATCGTCGTAGAATTCCAGCTCTACGCCGTCCAGCTCAAAGAGTTTTTGATATTGCTTGATGAGCGCATTGCGGGGCTCTTGCAGAATCCGCACCAGGGCATCCTCATCCAGCGCGTCCAGTCCCACTGTCACGGGAACCCGGCCCACGAACTCTGGAATCATGCCGAATTTTACAAAATCCTGGGGCAGTACCTGCTTGAAAAGTTCTCCCACATTTCTCTTTTCCTTCTCGATCACAGTGCCGGTAAATCCGATGGATTTCTCCCCCAGACGAGCCTCGATGATTTTTTCCAAACCGTCGAACGCACCGCCGCAAAGAAAAAGAATATTGGTCGTGTCGATCTCGATAAATTCCTGCTGGGGATGCTTTCTGCCGCCCTGAGGAGGCACATTGGCCACCGTCCCCTCCAGAATTTTTAACAATGCCTGCTGCACGCCCTCGCCGGACACATCTCTGGTGATGGACGTGTTTTCGGATTTCCGGGTGATTTTATCGATTTCATCGATATAGATAATGCCGTACTCCGCCCGGTCCACATCGTAATCCGCCGCCTGAATCAGTTTCAGCAGGATATTTTCCACATCTTCTCCCACGTAGCCGGCCTCCGTCAACGCGGTGGCGTCCGCAATGGCAAACGGCACATTCAGAAATTTGGCCAGCGTCTGAGCCAGATAGGTCTTGCCGGACCCGGTGGGACCAAGCAGAATGATATTGCTTTTTTGCAGCTCTACGTCCAGGGACTCCTGGGAGAGCACCCGTTTATAGTGGTTATAAACCGCCACGGAGAGCGCCTTCTTCGCCTCCTCCTGGCCGATCACATATTCGTCCAGAAACGCTTTGATCTCCTTCGGTTTCACCAGATTGATGTCACTCTCCACAATGTCGTCATCAAATTCCTCATCAATCAGTTCACTGCACAGAGAGACACATTCGTCACAGATATAGACACCGCCGGGTCCTTCTATCAATTTGCGCACCATGTCCTGGGGCTTGTTGCAGAAAGAACAGCGCAATTTTTTATCGTCAGATTTCGCCACCTGTCGTTATTCCCTCGTTTCTAAATAAATTCCCATGCCCCACATATGGGGCACCATCATGAATGAAAGCCCACGGATTGCTCCGCTGCGGTGCAGCTCCCGCAATCCTGCCCGTATTCGCATCTCGCTCACGTAAAAATCTCAGACTGTCGCCTTTGGCTTTGCTGATCGGTGCGGATCAAGGGCGTTTGTCAATAATGCGATCCACCAGTCCGTACTCCAGCGCTTCCTGGGCTGACATATAATTATCCCGCTCCGTATCTGCCGCGATGACATCCAGAGGCTTTCCTGTGTTGGCAGCCAGGATTTCATTTAATTTCTTCTTTGTCTTTAAAATCACCTCAGCCACGATGCTGATCTCCGTCGCCTGTCCCTGGGCATTGCCGGAGGGCTGATGAATCATCACCTCCGCGTTGGGGAGAATCAGACGCTTGCCCTTCGCGCCGCCGGCCAGCAGGAAAGCTCCCATACTGGCAGCCATTCCCACACAGATGGTGGAGACGTCACACTTGATATAATTCATCGTGTCATAAATCGCCATTCCAGCAGTCACCGAACCGCCCGGGCTGTTGATATAAAGATTAATGTCCTTACCGGGATCCTCCGATTCCAGGAAGAGCAGCTGCGCCACGATCAGGCTTGCCGTCGTATCCGTCACTTCTTCCCCCAAAAAAATGATCCTGTCTTTCAGCAAACGGGAATAAATATCATAGGAACGCTCTCCGCCCCGTCCGGTCTGCTCAATCACATAAGGAATGTAGCTCATGATTTCTCCCTTCTTTCATTCTGCCTCAGGAGTCGCCTGTTCCAATTTCTCAGCATCCTGTGCTGGTTCCTGGTCATCCTCCGACTCTACATCTGGCTCTTCCTCCGACTCTACATCTGGCTCATCCTCTGACTCTACATCTGACTCTTCCTCCGATGCTTCCTCTGACTCTTCCTCCGTCTCTACCGCAGTTTGTTCCAAGAGATCCTGTACCTTATCAAATGCGATGGTACTTTTAATATCAGCGATTTCCCCTTCTGTAAGATCTTCCTTTAGCTTTTCAACGCTCACGCCTTTTTCTTTCGCACTTTCCTCCAGCTTCTCCTCAGATTACTCATCGGTGGCAGTGATATTCTCTGCCTTCGCGATGGCTTCAAGGACAAGAGAAGTCCGGACCCGATGCTCTATCATCACTCGAACTGAGAAATTAAATTCTTCGATCGTAATGCCCAAATAAGCAATATACTCCTTTAAGGTCAAGCCAAGACTCTTTGCTGTATTTTGATAGTCCTCAATGGCATTACGCTGTTGAAATTCAAGAATCTCCTCTGGAATATCCAACTCCGCATTTCTAACGGCTCGTTCGAGTGCTTCTTTTCTTCTGTGCAGTTTAGCCTCTTGGTCCTTTTTCTCTTGTATCTCTTTCCGCACGGATGACCGATACTCCTCCATCGTCTCGAAATCTGAGACCTCTGAGGCAAATTCATCATCCAGCTCTGGCATTTCTTCTATGAAAATTGCATTGATATGGACATCAAAGACAGCTACTTTCCCTCAAGATCCGGACCATACTCCTCTGGAAGCATGACAGTCACCTTGACATCACTGCCGGTTTCTTTTCCGATCAGCTGTGCCCCGAAATCAGGAACAGGAGAATCGCCGCCCAGAATAAACTCATGGTTATCCTCTTCTCCGCCATGAAACGGTACCCCATCGACATATCCCTTGTAGGAGATATTCAAGGTGTCCCCCTCCATAGATGGGCGATCTTCAACGGTGAGCAGTCTGGAATTCGCGTGCCGGATCACCTCGATGTTCTGATCCACCTCTTCTTCCGTCACCGTAACGTCCTGCACAGGTACGGGAAGTCCTTTATACTGGCCAAGTTTCACTTCCGGCCGCAGCGCGACAACGGCATCAAAAATAAAAGGTTCTCCGACTTCTGCCTGCACGATGGAAATTTTAGGAAGAGATAAAACATCCAGCTCAGATTTTAACTCTTCGACGGCATCCCAGTAAGCAGGATCCAACAGTTCATTTGCAGCGCTCTCGTAAAAGAAATCGCTGCCGTACATCTGTTCAATCAGCTTCCGAGGAGCTTTTCCCCTGCGAAATCCAGGCACCAAAATACGGCTGCGCTCTTTCAGATAGGCATTCTGTACCGCATCCTCAAATTTTTTCGCCGGCACCTCGATGGTGATTCTTGCCTTGTTATGTTCTAATTTTTCCACTGTCGCACTCATACTGTCCTTTTATACCTACCTATCCAATCCGATCATTCTATTTTGTTGATGACAGACTCTTTTCCCATCCCGTTGACGATAGCACTCCCTGGATGAGAGCAGTGTGTCTCATCAAAAACGCGCCAAAATTCGCCGGGCACCCATTGCCGCAACGAGACAGACACAATACCGATGCAGTATAACATACTCCCTTTTTAAAAGCAACCAGCGCAAAATTTCTAAATTGCTCAAATTGTATGAGTAAATTTCCAGTAAATTCCCAGTAACTTCCCATGCCCCACATAAGGAACACCACCATAAATGAAAGCCCACGGATTGCTCCAGCCTTCCCCTCAAGCCTCTGACAGATGTCCGTTTTTCTTTAAGATCGCCGCGATCTCCCGGTTGATCCGCCTGCACTCATCAGAAGAGGACGCCTCTGTCATAATGCGGATCAGCGGTTCTGTTCCGCTTTTTCGCACCAGGATCCGCCCGTCTTCCCCCAATGCATCCGCGGCCCGTTCTACCGCGCACTGCACTTCGGGATCTGAGATGGCGGCATCCTTATCCCGCACCCGGACATTCAGCAATTCCTGGGGAAAGATCTCCAGATCCCGGCAGAGTCCGGAAAGGGACTTCTTCTGCTCCAGCATGACTTCCAGAATCTTAATGGAGGTCAGTATTCCATCTCCGGTGGTGGCATGTTTACTGAAAATAATGTGTCCCGACTGCTCTCCTCCAAGAGAATAGTGATGTTCCGACATAGCGTCGTAGACATTTCTGTCTCCCACTGCCGTCTTGACATAGGAGATTCCCATCCGGTCGAACGCCTTGTAAAGGCCCAGATTGGACATCACCGTGGTGACCACCGTGTTCTGGTCCAGCTCACCCTTTTCTTTCATGTAGCAGCCACAGAGATATAAAATCTTATCCCCGTCCACCACCTGGCCGTTCTCGTCCACCGCCATGCACCGGTCCGCATCCCCGTCATAGGCAAATCCCACATCCAGCTTGTTCTGATAAACAAATTGCCGGAGACTCTCGATGTGGGTGGAGCCGCAGTCCAAGTTGATATTTGTGCCGTCTGGCTCATTGTGAATCACGAACGTCTTGGCGCCCAGCGCGTCAAAAAGCGCTTTTCCCAGGAACCAGGAGGAGCCGTTGGCGCAGTCCAGACCGATGCGCAGTCCTTTATAGGAGTGGGTTGCCAGACTCATGAGATATCCCATATAGCGATTCCTTCCCATGATGAAATCCACACTCCGGCCGACCCTATCTTTCCTGGCCATAGGGATGGCATCCTCCGGTCCGTCCAGGTATTCCTCCACCTTGGCCTCCACAGCCGGGTCCATCTTCTGACCGCTGCCGCTGATCAATTTAATGCCATTGTCGAAATAGGGGTTGTGGCTGGCGGAAATCATGATGCCGCAGTCAAAGCCCTCCGTTCTGGCCACATAGGCAACGCTGGGGGTAGTGGTCACGTGAAGCAGATAGGCATCCGCCCCGCTGGCGGCAAGTCCCGCGGCCAGCGCATATTCCAGCATGTAACTGGACCGCCTTGTATCTTTGCCGATGACAATCTTCGCCCTTCTCTCTTCCCGTCCATAATAATATCCCAAAAATCGTCCGACCTTATACGCGTGAAGACCAGTCAGATCCACATTGGCTTCCCCGCGAAAGCCGTCCGTCCCAAAATAATGTCCCATGAATTCCTCCCTGCAATGTTCTGTGCTACGCGCTCCCACAATCCTACCAAATATTTGGAATCCGTGGGACCACAAGTCCCACTACTTCCTTATATTTGGGCGGGTAGATTACCCTTTTTCCCACCGGCATGCGAGCAGGCCGAGGCGCAAGGGCTTCTGCCTTGCTACAATTAAATTACAAATTGCGTCTTCGCCGCCTGTGCATCGGCGGCGTCTTTCCCCAGCAATGCCTCGATCAGCAGGAGACTGAATTCCATAGAGGCGCCCATCCCCCTGCCGGTGATGAAGCAGCCGTCCCGCACCGCCTTTTCCTCGCATACAAGCGCACCACAAGCGGCGAGTTCCTCCCGGAAGGTGGGAAAGCAGGTGGCCTTTTTCCCCTTCAGCAATCCCAGATGTGCCAGGACCGAAGGCGCCGCACAGTTGGCGGACACAATCTTCCCCTTTTTGGCCTGCTCTCTCAGCACCTGGTGCAGACCTTCATGGGCATCCAGCAGCTCCGTTCCTTTCAACCCGCCTGGCAGAATCAAAGCGTCGGCGTCTTGAAAAGAAGTTTCGTCAAACAGCGCATCCGCGATCACCGGAATTTTATGAGAGCCGAGAATCGTCTTGGTCTCCATGATGGAGACAGTCTCCACCTGGATTCCCGCTCTCCGGAGCAGATCTACCGGTGTCAGGGCTTCTACTTCTTCCATTCCATCCGCCCAGAATACCATTGCTTTTTTCATATCATAAAGATCCTTTCTTCACGATTCTTCATTGGGGCATTTCATCTCCAGCACCCCGTCTATCATCTGATGTATGACTTTGGCCTCCGGCGTCTTCGCCAGAGTATAAAGCACTTCCTTGCCGTTTCGCCGATTGGTGATGAGACCGGTCTGCCGCAGGATCCGCAGATGATGGGATACCGCCGGCGCACTCATGCCCACAGAGGCGGAGATGTCCGCCACACACTCCTCACAGTGACAGAGCAGCCATAAAATTCGCAGTCTGGTGCTGTCGCACAGCTGGGCGAATACGTCGGCCGCCCCCATAAAGGTCTCTTCCTGGGGCATTGTCTCAAGCAGGGCTTCCAGATTGCTGTGATGATGAGGTATGATCCGATCCTGCAATTTACTCACCTCCATATGAATCAAGGAAGAGGTTGCGTCTACAATCCTGCGATGCCGCATCCTTTTTTAAAGCGCCTTCGTTATTCCTTCGCCATTGTAAGAGTCAATTTTCTCTTTGTCAACCGAGTCAAAATAAGGAGGTAGCTCACTGGAAATACCGCACGCCGGACTCAAAAATATGCTGCTGGTCATTTCCGGGAATATTTTTTGCCACAAAATCTCCCACCCGCTCCGAATGCGCCATCTTGCCGAACACTCTTCCATCCGGACTGGTAATGCCCTCCACGGCAAAGAAAGAACCATTGGGATTATACCGCTCATCCATGGTGGGCTCACCGTCTAAATCCACATATTGGGTGGCAATCTGACCGTTCTCCCGCAGAATCTGGCACAGATTCTCGTCCAGCACGAATCTGCCCTCCCCGTGGGAGGAGGGAATGGTGTAGACCTCTCCCACCCGTGCACCCATAAGCCAGGGAGAGAGATTGGAAACCACTTTCGTGTGGACTGACTTTGACACGTGACGTCCGATACGGTTGGTGGTCAAGGTGGGGGAATCTTTTGTCAGCGGACGAATCTCCCCATAGGGAACCAGTCCTAATTTGATCAACGCCTGAAATCCGTTGCAGATGCCCAGGATCAAACCGTCCCTCTGCCGCAGCAGATCCATCATGGTGTCAGAGAGCAGGGAATTGCGGAAAATCGCGGCGATGAATTTTCCCGATCCATCCGGCTCATCCCCCGCGGAAAATCCACCGGGAATCATCACGATCTGACAAGTGGAGAGCGCTTTGGCAAAGGCTTCCACCGACTGTTTGATGGCAAGAGGCGTCGTATTGCGAAACACCACCGGATTCACGATGGCGCCGGCCTGCTCAAACGCCCGGGTCAGATCGTACTCGCAATTTGTGCCGGGGAAGATCGGCAGGAAGACACGGGGCTTGGCCACAGAAATGGAGGCGCTTCTTCTGGGAACCATGTGCTGGGCAAAGCCTGAATGAGCACTTTTTTGCTCTACGGTGTCCCCATAAGAAATGGCTTGATCCGACGAGTCTCGAGAAAAACGCGCCGAATTCATCGCATTCCGACCATCCCTGGTCTCATCCGCAGAGAGCTGATAAGAATACGGGCAGAGCGGCAATTCAAAGGGAGCAGGCTGACTCTTAGTGGGGAACACGGTCTCTAGCGGCTTTGTCCAGGCCTCCTGGGCCTTTGTGAGGGAGAGTGTCTGGTCTCCGTAGGAAAGCACAGGTTCCTCCGTCACCGTCCCGATCACCCGCCAAGTCTCAGGTATCCGCACTTCATCCTCAGAGGCAAGTTCCAGCACCAGTCCGCCGTAATCCGGCAGAAAGAGTGCTTCCTCGGTCAAAGCGGTAGGACGCAAAGAGACGCCCAGGCCATTCCCAAAGGCCATTTTCGCCGCTGCCTCCGCGATTCCGCCGGCCTCGATCGCATAGGCGGCAAAAAGCTTCCCCTGTCTCCGAAGCCGAATCACCGCCGCGTATTCTTCCAGCTGCGCTGTATAGATAGGCAGATCCCAGTCATCCCGCCTGCAGGGAACCCAGACAAGAATATGTCCCGGGTGTTTCAGCTCCGGGGTCACAATGTCTTTTGCCTCACTTGTAGTGACAGCAAAACTCACCAGAGTCGGCGGCACAGACAAATCCTGAAAACTCCCGGACATGCTGTCCTTGCCGCCGATGGATGCCATTTGCAGTGCCATCTGGGCGGAATAGGCGCCCAAAAGCGCGGCCAGCGGTTCTCCCCAGGTCCTGGGATCCTGGC
>CAZROZ010000035.1:0-10352 GCA_964601745.1 uncultured Lachnospiraceae bacterium
GCGCGACATTCGCTGCGCGAAGTCGTCAAGTTCGCTGCGTGAACTTGCAGAGAGTAGTGATTAGTGCGCGACATTCGCTGCGCGAAGTCGTCAAGTTCACAGAGTGAATTTGTAGTGGGTATTGGAGATTTCGTATTTAGACTGCCCGTTGTCCCACCCTTGTCAATCGGCTTGACTTTCCTTTTCAAAATGACTACCATGAGATGGCCGCGAGGGAAAGGGAGTGCGGAAGCTGCAGCGCAGCAATTCGGAGCTTTCCTTCATGGCAGCGCCTCACTTGTGGGGCATGAGAGTTTTTAAGCGGTGAGAATGGATTTTACGTTCTTTTCTTTCTGTCAAGACTGTTCTTTTCTTTCCGCCGAGAAATATAGTACTGTCATTTGACCAAAAACACAACACTAATTTTCACAGGGAAGATAAGACGCCAATGACCGAAATGTATAATATTAATATTTAACGAAAAATATTGAAATATAATTTGAATTTGAGACACAATTCATACTGAAATTTAAAGAAAAGTGAGGAAAATAGGATGCAACTTGTATTAGATACCCATACTCATACATTGGTCAGCGGGCATGCCTACAGCACACTGCGGGAGATGATTGAGGCGGCGAAAGAGAAGGGACTGCAGCTGCTGGCTGTGACGGAACACGGTCCCCAAATGCGGGGCAGCGCAACAGAAATGTATTATCGCAATTTTAGAGTCGTTCCACGGCAATATGGGGCACTGACCTTGATGATGGGAATGGAAGCAAATATCACAGACCATCATGGGAAGCTGGATTGCTCTACTGGAGACCAAAAACGCCTGGATTATCTGATTGCCAGCATTCATCTGACAACGCTTGCACCGGGGAGCCGGGAGGAAAATACGGCTGCCTATCTGGGTGCCATGGAGAACCCCTATGTGAATACGATCGGTCACGTGGACGATGGGCGTTATCCTGTTGACATGGAAGAAGTGGTGAAAAAGGCAAGGGAGACACATACCCTATTGGAGCTGAATAATACTTCTTTGCATCCCCAGTGTCCCAGAAAAGATGCCAGGGAGCATGACCTGGAAATGTTGAGTCTGTGTGTGGAATATCAGGTGCCGATTGTGCTGAACAGCGATGCCCATATCTGTTTTGATGTGGGTAATCTGGAGCGAGCGGCAGCGCTGGTGGCGGAAGTCGATTTTCCTGAAGAGCTTATCGCCAATACTTCCGTGGATTATTTTTATCGTCTTTTAGAGGAAAAAAGGCAGCTCTTTGGAATAACGAAATAAGAATTTAGCGGATTTAAGAAATGAGGATAATAAAGAGCAAGGACCGAGGCACCGCCATGGACAACTTTGTGGGTCCTGCACTCGGCGACTGCTTTCTCAATGTTGAAAATATCTTTCATCCGGCGGTTGGTTTTCCTCAGTTCGGCGCTGATGTCTTTCGCCTTGCCGATCACTTTCTGCAATCTGCCGTCAAGGTTTTCCAACGTGGAAATGCCATTTTCCTTCAAACAGACCAGCGCATCTGAGACTTTCTTTAGAACGTTGATTTCGCCTTTTCTCTGTCCGTATGCCGACCATTCACTCCGTTCGGATTTCCGTATATCCAGATAATCGTTCAACAAGTCGGCAGTCAACAGCGCTTTCCTTGTGGCACTTCCAGTTACCGGATGGGAGGCGGATGCGCTCTGCGTTCTCGTCAAGGTCATATACCTTGCGGTTCTTGGGTAGTTATTTCCCGTTTTCGTCCATTGCCCTCATGGCGGGGTATCACATGGCAGTAGGTGTTGTGTCCGGGTGGGTCTGGATCATGGATGGCGAAGTCACAGCACATCCCCTTGGAAACGAAAAACTCATTGCAGTAGTCCGTCTGGCGGTCAGCGTACTCCGGCGGTGCGTTTGCCGGTAACAGAATCTCCGTGTAAGCGATTCCCTGTTTCCGGGTGTAATCCTTATACTTTTGGTCATACTCGGAGAACAGCCGGCTTCCGCTCTGATAGGTGGCATCGGCGACCACCGCTCTTCCTTCACTGCGTTTTGTGATGGTGATGGTGAAGTGTGGGTTGGGCATTTAGATAAAGTTCCTTTCTCAGCTTTGGACAAAAAAAGAGCAGGTAATCTTTTCAGACTATCTGCTCGGTGGTGCTCACTGATGAGCGGTGGGTATTCAGTTTTAGATTTGGGCATCAGAGCGACAAAATTAAATTTTCTTTTGTCACTATGCAGCTTTTTTTCCTGAATACCAACGCCAAAACAACGCATATCACAATGGCAATGCCAAAGGGAATGACAAGAATAAAAGCCGTGCTTGCCGGTGCGCCATATCCGGCATACTGACCTCCCCAAAGTAAGTTACAGTAGTTATACGCTACAACTGCACACATGACATCCGATAAAAGAACCGCCAACATGGCAAAAAGATAAGATAGCATTTTCATCCGCATTAACTCCTTTCATTTTTCCCAAGGTTTTTCAGGAGCAGAACTGCACCAACAATAATGGATGCCACGCAAAGAATAAGAAAAACACCATTGCCATCTATGGTAATCATTGATGATTCGCCTATCTGATTCGATGCTGTAGGACTGAGTATAGAGAGCAATCCCCAAATAATCAAGCAAACGATACCGCATAGGAATATGATGAAACCTACAATCCTTGGGGTACGCTCAGTTGCTTGTGTGGTTCCTTTTTGCGCCGTCTGGGATACATCAACAGATTGTTCATGGTCCACCCTTATCAAATCGTCCAAAGAAACGTGAAATAATTCGCTGATGGCAATCAATTTATCACTATCTGGAATTGACGCACCAGTCTCCCATTTTGAGATTGCCTGTCGGGATACACCCAGTTGTTCTGCAAACTGCTCCTGTGAAAGACCTTGCTTCTTTCGAAGCATATATATTTTCTCGGACAGTGCCATATTTCCTCCTTTCGCGGAAAACATATCATCTCCGTCGGTAGAACACTACACATTCTGATATGCTGATCCGCAATTGGCAGTTGCAACTGTGTTTTTCGCCAAATTTCGATTTCTCGATGAGAGCATTATACTCTTTCAACCCTGGTATGCCTATCAAAAAATATGGAGTGAAATCTAAATTTACTAGATGAATTTTGCTCAGTTTATAAGCTGCGCGATTTTTGCCTTCGGAGATACCGTAACAAAAAAGTGCCCAGTCAGGGGAACCCCTTTCCAGGCACATAGAATTTCGTTTCGAGAGAAGAATCGAGAGCGAACAAGGTTCAATCAGAATTTTTATCCTCGTCGGTGAAGTCATATTCTGAAAAGGAATCCAGGAGCTGTTCGATCATGAGTTTTTTGATATAGATATCGAATCCCAGGGAACTTAAGAAAGCAAAATTCGTCAGATAGTCCTTTTCTTTTTGATCTTCGACCTTGGAGAAGGCGGCCGCGCTCTGCTTATAGTCCTGCATGATTCCTTTCACCAGGCGATCCATGGATTCCTGAGACATGGAGAAGACCTCAGTATAAATCTCAGTCAGTGTCACAGAGCCTTTTCCCTGAAAGAAGTGATTCGTCAGGGGACCGAAAAAGCGCTGCATCTCCCCCATCGAGAGGAAATCCTTCATATAATAGATGAAAACAAGGAGCAGGAGATGCTCCTTGCTGTACTTCTTCTTTTCCGGGGGCGGGAGCAAATTATTCTTGGTGTAATTGTTGATCATGGTCTTGGTGAGTATCTTCTCATCAGGGTGATTTCTGCCTGAATTTAAATTTTCATTCATGAAATGAGTCACTTGATCCATGTAGAGGTCAATATTCGGAATCTGCTCCGGTTTGATATAGTCCATGTCTTTCAGATGATTGAGAAAGCGAAACATATTGTCACGGCTTGATTTTGACACTGTGAACACCTCCTGAGCAAGTGAAATTTAAGACCGGCAGGACTCGTTATGCCGCTGGAAATGGTTATATCTCTAAAAAACAAACTGCTGGGAACAGCTGCCTCCTGTCAATTTGTGTCAACTGTCTTAAAACTACAAAGATTATACTCAAAATCCCCTTTTTTGCAAGTCTCGGCAAGGTTGAAGATTCGGGGGAAAACTGGTATACTGACTGACACCAAAAAGCGAAAGGAGGCGAGAGCAGATTTGTCAGTTAATTTAGAAAGGGAACTGAATCCTCCTCAGAGAGAGGCAGTACAGTATCTAAAAGGACCACTGCTGATTTTGGCGGGGGCTGGATCCGGCAAGACCAGAGTGCTGACGTACCGGATTGCTCATATGCTGGAAGAAGGAGTCCCGCCCTGGAGCATTCTTGCGCTGACCTTCACCAATAAAGCCGCCGGCGAGATGCGGCAGCGGGTGAATCAGATGGTGGGGGATGCCGCCAGTCAGATCTGGGTCAGCACGTTTCACTCTACCTGTGCACGGATCCTGCGGCGGTACGCGGATTTGCTGGGCTATGAACGGAATTTTGCCATCTACGACAACGATGATCAACTCACCTTGATGAAAGAAGTGTTCCAGAGATTGGATATTGATAATCAGGACATAAAGGAGAGAAGTGTCCTGCATTTCATTTCTTCCAGCAAGGACAAAATGATTACCCCGGAGATGTCATTCATGGAAAATCAGAATGATTATCGGGGGAAGAAGATCGCGACGTGTTACGGCGAATATCAAAAGTTGCTGCGGGCAAATAACGCCATGGATTTTGATGATTTGATCTGCAATACTATTTTGCTGCTGCGCAGGGAAGAGAGCGTGCGCTATTCCTACCAGCAGCGGTTTCGCTATATTATGGTGGACGAGTACCAGGATACCAATCTGGCGCAGTTTCAACTGCTGCAGTTGCTGACTCCTACTGTGAATGAGGAGGGGAAAGTAGAATATAATCTCTGTGTGGTGGGGGATGACGACCAGTCGATCTACAGATTCCGGGGTGCGGACATTGAAAATATATTGAGTTTTGAAAATGTGTATCCCGACTGCAAAGTCATCAAATTGGAGGAGAATTACCGATCCACCCAGACCATTCTGGACGCGGCCAACGGGTTGATTTCCAAAAATAAAATGCGAAAGGAAAAGCGGCTGTGGACCGGCAACGGCATGGGAGCTCCCCTGCACTATACCAGATATGAGACGGAATATGAGGAGGCGGACAAAATCGTTCGGGAGATCGTCAGGCTGGTGCGGGAGCAGGGTGCGTCCTACCGGGATTTGGCGATCCTCTATCGGACGAATGCCCAGTCCCGGGTTTTTGAGGAGAAATTAAATCAATTCGGTATTCCGTATCAGATTGTGGGCGGACACAGCTTCTATGAGAGAAAAGAAATCAAAGATCTTCTGGCGTATCTGCAGGTGATTGACAACAGCATGGATGATCTGGCGGTACGGCGGATTCTCAATGTGCCCAGACGGGGAATCGGGAACACCAGTGTGGAGCGGATCTCTGCCTATGCAGCAGAGCATGGAATACATTTTTACGACGCGCTGATGGATGCCCCTTCCATTCCAGGTATTAACCGGGCAGTTCTGCAGATCGGAGAATTTGTGAAATTGATCGAGGAACTGCGGGGAGAACTTCAGGATCCCAACTATAACCTGAGTGCATTGCTAAAGGAAGTGATTGATAAGACCGGGTACGTGAGAGAACTGCAAAAAGAAAATACCGTTGAAGCCAAGAGCCGGATGGAAAATATTGATGAGCTCTACAATATCATCGCCGAGTATACGGAAATGAAATTGGGAGCGGACGAGGAACCGACGCTGGCTGGTCTGCTGGAACGGGTGAAAATTTCCGGCGTTTTAGATACTGCGGAGGCTGGGGAAAAGGAAGTAACGGATCCGGATGATTTGGTGCTGCTGATGACATTGCACAGCGCCAAGGGACTGGAATTTCCTGTGGTGTTTCTGTGCGGCATGGAAGAGAATGTATTCCCCAGTTATCAGGCGGTGGTCAGCGATCAACCCTCCGATATGGAGGAAGAGCGGCGACTCTGTTATGTGGGAATTACCAGAGCAAAACAGCAATTATTTCTCAGTTCTGCCAATAGCAGGATGATGCGGGGAAATCACATTACCAACCTGCCGTCCCGTTTTTTATATGAAATTCCGCGCCACCTTTTTCAAAAGGGATCAAGGCCCGCGAGAGTGCACCATGAAGAGGAGATGGTAATAGAGGGGCACATCGATCAGGGAATCTTCGCGGGGAATCCTTTTATCAGAAAAGGGTTTGGCAGCAGTTTGACAGCCGCAGGGGACTCCTATATCAAAAAAGGGGTTCGTATGACTGCCGCGGGAGACCCCAATATCAAAAAAGGGGTTCGCATGACAGCCGCGGAGAATCCCTACTTCAAAAAGGGGTTCGGCGGTAATACGGCAACCGCGAAACCGGTTCCTCGGGAGAATGTCACTTATAAGGCGGGGGATTGTGTCAGACATGAAAAATTCGGAGACGGGGTTGTGGTTGAGGTGACACCACGGGGAACGGATTTTGATGTGACGGTGGACTTTGATGGAGTGGGACGCAGACGCGTGAGGGCCTCTGTTGCGAAAATGGAGGTAGTGGTCAACGTTCGCTGCGCGAAGTTGTAACGTTCGCTGCGCGAAGTTGTAACGTTCGCTGCGCGAAGTTGGAGAGGGAATTTTGACAGTCTATAGCTTGACCTTTAAAATGTAAAGGATCTTGCAGCGGACCTTTTCACGCGGAACGTTTCTGCCGTTGACGACAACGTTTTAGGGAGGATGCATAGAATGAAGACAAAAAAGAGATATATTGATGTGGCAAAGATTGAAAAGCTGATTCAAAAGGAGGAAAAGAAGAAAAAATACAGGCCGGCCCTGATCGCACTTGCTGTTGTTGCGATTGTCGTGCTGGTTGCGGTGGCAGCTTATTTCATTTATCGCAAGGTAACCCCGGATTACACGGAAGATTTTGACGACGATTTCAGTGAGTTTGAGGATTTGGAGGAAGCGGAGGATGCGGAGGCACCGAAGGAATAAGTGCTATAATTAACGACATAATCAAGTTTGTTTTGATTTTTGACGAATTCAACATTAAAAACCACTTTATAGTTCAAATGGAGAGCCGTTCTGTCATGGGAGCGGCTTTCTTTCATGGTGGTGTCCCATATGTGGGACGTGGACTTTTATTTATGGCGGTGTCCCATATGTGGGGCGTGGGCTTTTATTTATGGCGGTGTCCTATATGTGGGGCATGGGAATTTCTTGTGGCAGTTGGCATCACATCAGAAATGATGTTCACGTGAAATACACAAAGCGTTGTTAGAATGCACTAAAATTGCGAAAGAGTTCTTGCCACATAAAAGACAAAGGAGGTGAGTGTGCGCCAATGCCTGACTATAGTTAACGACATAATTAAGTTCACTTTGATTTTCAATGAATTCTAAAAAGCTCTTTACAGTTCAAAGTGAGATGCTTAATGTCGTTTACTATAGAATTCAGTGGAGGAAGTGGCTGGCGCACAGTGTGATGGACAGAAGGAAAATATTGGTGGTTGACGATGAGAGCCGGATGCGAAAATTGCTGAGAGATTTTTTGCAGCGGGAAAATTTTGAAGTGCTGGAGGCGGAAAACGGTGCCAGAGCACTGGATTTATTTTATGGAACAAAAGACATTGCCCTGATTATCCTGGACGTGATGATGCCGGAAATGGATGGCTGGGAAGTGCTGAAGGAGATCAGGCAGTATTCGACTGTGCCGGTGATCATGCTGACGGCGCGGAGCTCGGAACAGGACGAGCTCAAGGGATTTGATCTGGGAGTCGATGATTATGTGGCGAAACCGTTCAGCCCGAAGATCCTGGTGGCGCGGGTGGAGGCGATTCTGCAGCGCAGCGGGACTGGAGACGGCAATGTGATTGAGGCAGGTGGCATCGTCCTGGATAAGACCGCCCATCAAGTGACTGTGGATGGAACTCCCATTGACTTGAGTTTTAAGGAATTCGAGCTGTTGAATTACTTTGTCGTTAACCAGGGTGTAGCGCTCTCCCGGGATCGAATTCTGAATAATGTGTGGAATTACGATTATTTCGGCGATGCCCGCACCATCGATACCCATGTTAAGAAATTGCGCAGCAAGCTTGGGAAGCGAGGAGAGTACATCAAGACCATCTGGGGAATGGGATATAAATTCGAAGTGACAGAAGACGGGAAATGAGTGCGTTTCTTTTGGGGAGAAGAGAGTTGGAGTATAGTTTCGCACAAACTAAATGCAAGGGCTCTGGAATGACGCGGGGAGATAAAAGGCACTGTAAATTGAAAGCAAGGGCTTCGCTGCGGCGGGAGAAGGCTGTCAGATGAGCGTTTGGCAGTAATAGGCAGATTTTCTAAAGGAGCATACTATGGGGGAACAGGAAGAAAAGAAGCGAAAAAAAGGCATAAAGGGAATTCATCAGTCCCTGCGTACGCAGATTTTGGTGGCGTTTATCCTCTCTAACCTGGTTGTCGTATTTGGATGCTGGATTGGAAATGTGGCTTTTCTGGAATCTTTTTATCAGCGCTCCAAGATTCATAATCTACAGTCCGTCTATCAGGAAGTGGAGGAAGTCTACGGGGAACTGGGCAGCAATGAGGAAGTGTCTCTCAATCTGGAGCGGCTCACCGCGGATCACAATATCAGTCTCTATATTTTTGATATTTATCTAAATAACAATGTCTTTTTCGTGGTGAGTCAGTATCCGCAGATGTCTGTGTCCCAGATGAATCTGCTGCGCAATCGGGTGGCGGTCTATCTGTCCGACTACTACGGCGTTTCTGTGAATGGAACGGATGGAGAGAGAGAGGAGAAGCCGGAGAAGATCAGGTCCGGTGATTCCTATGGGGTCTATAAGGTAAAAGACGAACGGCTTGGTTCGGATTACATTGAGCTGTTCGGCTCGCTGGACGCGGATACCATGATCTATGTGCGCAGCAATTATGAGAGCTTGCAGGAGAGCGTGAGTATTTCCAATCAATTCCTGTTCTATATCGCGATTGTAGCCATTTTTATCAGCGCTGTGGCCATGTATTTTCTGGCACGGCATATTACGGTCCCGCTGGAACATCTGACCAATGTGGCGGAACGGCTGGCGGAACTGGATTTTGACGCAAAATATGAGGGCACAGAGACCAACGAGATTGGTGTCCTGGGCAGCAGCATGAATAAGCTTTCCCAGCAGCTGGAGAGCACTATATCTGAGCTGAAACACGCCAATAATGAGTTGAAACAGGATATCGAGAAGCGGACGGAGCTGGATGCCATGCGGCAGGATTTTCTCTCCGGTGTGTCTCACGAGCTGAAAACACCGATTGCGTTGATTCAGGGCTATGCGGAAGGCCTGCGGGACAATGTGAATGATGACCCGGAGAGCAGGAATTTCTACTGTGATGTGATTATCGATGAAGCCTCTCGGATGAATCAGATGGTGCAGAAAATCATGACCTTGAATCAGATCGAATTCGGGGGAGAGCCGGTCACATTTGAGCGTTTTGATTTGACGACGCTGGTCAGTAATATTTTGATTTCCTCCAATATTCTGTTCTCTCAAAAAGAGGCGAAAGTCACTTTTACCCAGAAGGAGCCGGTCTTTGTCTGGGCGGATGAATTTCTCATCGAGGAGGTCATCACCAATTATATCAGCAACGCCGTCAATCATCTGGAAGGCGAGCGGGAGATTCGTCTCTGGATTGACCGGAAAACGGACGGGATCGTGCGGCTCAGCGTCTTTAACAGCGGCCAGATTATTCCGCCGGAGGAGCAGGAGAAGATTTGGATCAAATTTTATAAAGTGGACAAAGCCAGGTCCCGGGAGTACGGCGGCAACGGTATCGGGCTCTCGATTGTAAAGGCAATTATGAACAATTTGAATCAGGAATGTGGAACTTATAATCTGGACAATGGAGTCGTCTTCTGGTTCGAACTAGATGGAAAACAGGACTGAAGTGGTGAATACAGCGTCACAGGGAAAGGGAAAAACGGTGAAAAAAGGAGAGGTGCTACAAGGAGTCGTGGGGAAGGTGCGCTATCCCAATCTGGGAGAGGTGAGCACCCAGGAGGGAATCGTGCTGGTTCCTTTTGCCCTGCCGGGTCAGACAGTGCAGGTGCGCATTCAGAAGGTGAGGAAAAAGAAAATCACCGGGACAATGCAGAGGGTGGTGGCAGAATCTCCTCTTGAAAATGAGAGCGCTCTCTGCCCTCAATTCGGTACCTGCGGTGGATGCTGCTATCTCTCTCTTCCCTATGAGACGCAGCTTTCCATCAAGGAAGCACAGGTGAAAGATCTGCTTGGCGTGCCTTGCCCCGAGCTGCCTTGGGAAGGAATCCTGCCAAGTCCGGCGCAAAAGGCTTACCGCAACAAGATGGAATTTTCCTTTGGCGATGAGGAATTGCAGGGACC
>CAZROZ010000035.1:10362-11632 GCA_964601745.1 uncultured Lachnospiraceae bacterium
GCTGCAGTCGCCATGATGTGGTGCCGGCAAAGGATTGTTTGCTTGTGACTGAGGATTATCGGAGGATTCTAACGTGTGTGGAAGCTTATTTTCGAGAGGCAGCGATTCCTTTTTATCAAAGTTATAAACATACCGGCATCTTGCGGCATTTGGTGATTCGTAGAAGCGTGAGAGCGGGAGAATTGCTGCTGAATCTGGTCACCACGGATGCCGATATCCCTCTCGCGCCGCTTCTGGACAGACTGCTAGCTCTGCGACTGTCGGATCGAATTTCCGGTATTCTACATACGATCAATGACAGCGCTGCTGACGCGGTGAAAGCGGACCGGGTGGAAGTGCTCTACGGGAGACCTTTTCTCGAAGAGACGCTGCTGGACATGAAATTCCGCCTTTTGCCCTTTTCCTTCTTCCAGACCAATTCCCTGGGGGCAGAGGTACTCTACCAAAAAGTGCGGGAGTACGCGGGAGATGTCCGGGATAAAGTCATCTACGATCTCTACAGTGGAACCGGCACCATCGCCCAATTGCTGGCCCCTGTAGCAAAATTGGTCGTGGGCGTGGAGCTGGTGGAGGAAGCCGTCCGTTCTGCCAGAGAAAACGCAGTGTTAAACGGGTTGACGAATTGTAAATTTGTGGCAGGTGATGTTTTGCAAGTGCTGGGAGAATTGCCGGAAAAGCCGGATCTGATCGTGCTGGATCCGCCAAGGGAGGGCGTTCATCCAAAAGCACTGGAGAAGATTATCTCCTACGGAGTGAATCGCATGATCTACATTTCCTGTAAACCGACGAGCCTGGCTCGGGATCTGGCGGTGTTGCAAAAGGGTGGTTATGCGGTTACGGCAGCGTGTGGAGTGGATTTATTTCCGCAAACCTTTCATGTGGAGACGGTTGTCTCTTTGCGCTACCAAAATCCACGGGACTATGCCCATGCCGTGTACGCCGCGCAGCCGGGCGACGCCCCCGCCGCCCAGAGACATCCGCGTGAAATGGGAGCCGGAACCCGGCAGCTATAAGATTCCCGGAGCGACATACCCGAAGATCAAGGCCTGGGTTTACGAACATTACGACGGCATGAAGGTCTCCAGCCTGTACATTGCCCAGGTGAAGGCGAAGCACGGCATCATCGAGCGGGAATGCTACAATAAACCGAAGAACCCGGACGCCCGGCAGCCCCAGTGCCCGCCTGAGAAGGAGAAGGCCATCGAGGATGCCATGCGGCACTTCGGTATGATAAATTGACAGATTTCAAAAATTGACCCGGAATTATCCG
>CAZROZ010000036.1:0-653 GCA_964601745.1 uncultured Lachnospiraceae bacterium
ATGCGGATTGGCCTGCAAGCAGTCCATCCGCCTGTCCATTGCGACTGGGCTTTTTAAGTAAAATCCCGCTTTCTTCGCCTGAGCGTACTCTTCCACCGCCCTGCGCTCACTCCAGGGATATTTGACACCCTTTATCTCTTGATAATCCTCATGTCCCTTCCCGAGCAATACGACAATATCCCCTGGTCCGGCGTGATCCATACTGTAGTGAATGGCCTCCGTCCGGTCCAGGATCTCCACATAAGCGCCGCCGCTTTTTGCCAGGCCAATCTTGATGTCCGCATTGATGTCGGCAACTTCTTCATCCCGGGGATTATCGCAGGTCAAAATGGACAGATCCGCCATCTTCCCGCACAATTCTCCCATATCATACCGCCGCAGCCTGGACCGATTGCCGCCGCACCCATACACACAGAGAATCCGGTTGGGATGATACTCCCGCAGTGTAGTCAGCAGGCTCTCCACAGAGGCGGCATTGTGGGCATAGTCGATCAGAACTGTGTACTCCTTGGATACGGGTACCAGTTCCACTCTTCCCGGCACATGCGCGGTAGAAAGGGCTTCCTGCATGACAGAAAGCGGAATCCCCAGACAATGTCCCGTGAGCAGCGCCGCCAGGCTGTTGTAAACGCTGAATCGCCCCGGTGTCGCCA
>CAZROZ010000036.1:663-1074 GCA_964601745.1 uncultured Lachnospiraceae bacterium
AATGTCATGCCCAGCTGTCCGTTTTCCCGCACAAATTCAGGATCCTCAGCATACAAATCGGCGGTTTGTTCCATAGAATATGTCCGGACATGGCAAGTAGCCTGTTTTATAATGTCCGGACATTTTGGATCGTCCTGATTTACAATTCCATCCCTGCACTGGGCAAAAAGCAGACTCTTGCAGTGCAGATATTCTTCCAGATCCGCGTGCTCGCCAGGACCGATGTGATCTGGGGAAAAATTGGTAAAAATACCGTAATCAAAGGAAATTCCAGCCACTCGGTCCATCTTCAGCCCCTGAGAAGAGACCTCCATCACACAATACATGCAACCGGCCTCCACCATCTGTGCCAGGAGGGACTGAATCTCGTAGGACTCCGGCGTGGTGTTTTTCGTCTTCTTTCTCACGCCG
>CAZROZ010000036.1:1084-11627 GCA_964601745.1 uncultured Lachnospiraceae bacterium
CTCTGCTGCCGGATAATTCCAACATCCGCTGGATCATACAGCTGGTGGTCGTCTTCCCCTTGGTCCCGGTGATGCCGATGGTCACCAGACGGCTGGCAGGATAACCGAAAAAGGCAGCGGAGAGATAGGCCAGAGCCCTCCTGGCAGAGGGACTGATCAGCACAGTCACCTCCTCCGGAACATCCTGCACCGGGTGCTCCGCCAGGATCGCGGCAGCTCCCCTCTCCAATGCTTGCGGAAGGAAATAATGTCCGTCCGTGTTACTCCCGGAAAGGCAAAAAAATAGGGCGCCTTCTGTCACTGACCTGGAGTCATAGGCCAAATCCCGGATCTCCTGGTCCAGACTCCCCTGCGCCAATTCCCAGGAAAAAGGAAGTCCCTGCAGCAATTCCCGCAACCTCATACCATATCTCCTTCTTTTGTTTGACCATGCAGAATACAAAAATGAAATTTGGAACAAACCCCGATCCGGGAAGCCTCGAATCGGGGTACTATATTTCCATATGAATTCTCGAGCACCGCAGGTGGAAACTGCGCCTGTCAAACCAAATTATTTCTCACACTTCTATATCCGCCTCAAAGATATAATGGGAAGGTCCAGTCATAAAGACAGCTCCGGTCTCCTCCTCCCACTCCACTAGAAGCGGACCGCCGATCTGCTGTACCGTCACGCGCCGATCACAGTGTCCCAGCCGCATTGCCGCCACTGCAGCCGTGCAGCATCCTGTGCCGCAGCCAATGGTCTCCCCGCAGTTGCGTTCCCATTCCCGCATGGAGATTTCCTGCCGGGATATCATTCTGGCAAAGGTCACATTGGTCTTATTCGGAAATAACTCCGTCTTGTGTTCCAGTGCCTTTCCATACCCGTGCACGTCAAAATCTGCCAGATCCTCATCTAGAAAAGCGACGCAATGAGGATTCCCCCAGGATACAGCAGTCAGGAGAAACTGCCTGCCTAGAACCTCCACCGGTTCATTCACGAAATACGCTTTGTCCGTACAAACCGGAATGAGCGCTGGATCCCAGATGGGCTGTCCGATGTCGGCACAAATATTAGAGACGGTTCCATTTTCGACGGTCAAATACAACTGCTTGATCCCGCTCAGTGTCTCCAATGCCACCTGCGTTTTTGACGTCAGGCCGTGGTCGTAGACATACTTTCCCACGCTCCTGCTGGCATTGCCGCACATCTCCGCCTCACTGCCATCCGGGTTAAAAATCCGCATTCGAAAATCCGCGGATTCCGAAGGGCAGATCAGCACCATGCCGTCAGAGCCCACACCGTAATGGTGATCGCTGAGCTTTCTGGCCAGCGCGGGAAGATCCTCCGGCAGTGTCTCATGAATGGCATCCACATAGATATAATCGTTGCCATATGCCTGCATTTTTGTAAAATGCAACTTCATGCCATTCTCCTCCGCCCTGAAAAAACTCGTCTTTCAATTTTCTTTTCGATGATTCGTTGATCATCTGATTTTCTTTTTGATGATTCGTTGATCATCTGATTTTCTTTTTGATGATCCGTGAATCGTCTGCTTTTCTTTTTGATGATCCGTTAACTGCCTGATTCTTTTTAACTATCCGTTAATCGCCTGATCCAGGTCGGCGATAATGTCATCTACATTCTCAATTCCCACAGAGAGCCGCACCAGGCAGTCCGTAACTCCCAATCGATCCCGGATTTCCTTGGGGATCTCCGAATGGGTCTGGGTGACTGGGTAGGTGATCAGCGACTGTACGCCGCCCAGACTCTCCGCGAAGAGAACCAAATCCACCCGCTCCAATACCTGTTTCACCATCTCCGGGGATTCCACGGCAAAAGAAATCATGCCGCCAAAGCCCGTCGTCTGTTTCTTAGTGATGGCATAGCCGGGATGATCTTCAAAGCCCACGTAGTAAACCTCTTTGACCTTTTCCTGCTCCCGCAGCCAGTGGGCAACTTTAAAAGCATTTTCATTGTGCCGCTCCATGCGCACGTGCAGTGTCTGCAAGCCCCTCAGCAACAGCCAGGAATCCATAGCGGAGAGCATATTCCCCTGGCACTTCTGCACGAACGCGAAATGTTCCGCCAGCTCCGGATCCTTCACCACGACAAGTCCGCCCAGCGTATCATTGTGGCCACCGATATATTTGGTGGCACTGTGCACCACAATATCCGCGCCCAGATCCAAAGGTTTCTGAAAATAGGGAGAGAGGAATGTATTGTCCACCACCAGCAGGATACCCGATTCGTGGGCCATCTCCGCGAGAGCGGCGATGTCAGCCACATGCATCATGGGATTCGTGGGGGTCTCCACCATCAAAGCCCGGGTGGATGGCCGCAGCTTGCTCTTCACCAGATCCAGATCTGACATATCCACCTGCTCTGTGATGATGCCGTAAGTCCCAAAATGCTCCGTCCCAGTCCGGAAAGTGCCGCCGTATACATCGTCACTGATCAGAATATGATCACCCGGTTTTAGCAGCGTGAAGACAGCTGTCGTTGCCGCCTGGCCGCTGGAAAAAGCAAAGGCATCCGTTCCGTTTTCCAGAATGCTCATGGTGCGTTCCAGCTCCTGCCTGGTGGGATTGGCAACCCGAGAATAATTATAACCGGTGGACTTGCCCAAACCGATATGGCGGTAAGTGGCCGTCTGAAAAATCGGGAAACTCACGGCACCTGTGATGGGATCATTTCCCAGACCTCCGTGAACCGCCTTCGTCTCGAACGCCATCTTCTCTTTGCGGTCATAATCCTGGTAGTTGGTAAAGTTTTTCAAAATGCTTCTCCTTTCTGATGGAGTGACAAAACAATATAAATGCCACAACTCCCTTTCTTTATTTTACTGTATTGGTCAGTGTTCCAATTCCGACAATCTCACACCGCACCACATCCCCTGATTTCAAAAAGCAGGGCGGATCCATGCCCATCCCCACTCCGGCAGGTGTCCCTGTGGCAATGATGGTTCCCGCCTGCAGCGTCATCCCTCGCGTCAAATCCTCCAGAATGTGCGGAATGTCGTGAATGAGCATATCCGTGGTGCTGTCCTGCCGCAGTTCCCCATTTACATAGGAGCGGATGGGAAATACCGGCGGCGTATTCGTTTCATCCGCCACCAGGATACAGGGTCCCATCGGTGTGAAGGTGTCCAGGCTCTTGCCGAAATACCACTGTTTTCGGCTGGTCTGCAGCTGCCTGGCGGAGACATCATTGATAATCGTATATCCAAACACGTAGTCAAAGGCATTCTCCAGCGTGGAATTCCTGCAATCTTTTCCCAGAATCACACCCAATTCAGCTTCATAATCCAGTCTGCTCACCAGATCGGGGTGACTGTCAATACAGCCTCCATCTGGTACCGCCTCATTCACCCGCTTGGAAAAGTAAATGGCCGGCTGCACTTCCCCGCCGAACGCCTCCTCTTTATACTTGGCGGCCTCCTGCCGATGGGCGGCATAATTCAATCCAAGACACAGCACATCCTGCTCCGGACAGGGAATCGGGGAGAGAAACGCCACGGATTCGGACGGATAGGAATCGACCGCGTCTTGATTTTCAAGTTGTCTCAGGGCATCCAGCTCCTCTTTTGTAATGTGACGGATCAGGGCATTCATCGTCTGATAGAGGAGCCCCGCCTGTCCGATAGGGATCACCCTGCTTTCGTCGTTCGATAGCACCCCGACTTGAGGATTCTGTCCGTTCTCTAATTGAAATGTCACCAATTTCATATTGTTTTCCTCAATTTCTTCCAAGGCCTTGCTATTAATAATTACACTATCGCGAAAGAAAAAGTTGAACTAAGAAAATGATTCATTCTTCCGCCGCCTGACAAAATTCTCTAACGAATACCGCCGAAAGATTTAAACGGCCAGATGCATAGGAACGCCTTCCCGTCAATCTGCTTTTTATTGATCACGCCCACCGGCTCGTACCTGCTGTCATAGCTGATCTCCCGGTTATCGCCCAGGACAAAATACTCATCTTCGCCCAAGCGCACCGGAGTCTCCGCAATTCCCGCGTACGTGATGGGATCCTCACCGTAATCCTCCTCCAATATTTCCCCGTTAATATAGATATCCTCGCCCACGATCTGAATGGTTTCCCCCGGCAGACCGATGATCCGTTTCACATAATATTCATCGGATCTACCCTCAAAGGGATAAAATACCACCACATCAAAGCGGTCATAATCAGAAAAATAGCGGGAGACTTTTTCCACCAGAACCTGGTCCCCATCCATCAAATTATTTTCCATGGATTCCCCGTCCACAATGGTCCGTTGCAGCACAAAGGTGGGAATGATCACCAGGCAGACAAAAAACAATATCAAAATTGCGGCCGCCTGCATCAAAAAGGTGCGGACATTGAACGGTTTGCTCTCTTTGCTCCTCCTGTGAGCAGTTTCTACTGCCTGGGAGCGCCGCCTCTCTCTATAGACAGGCTCTTCTTCCGGAAGTTCCTCTCTTCTTTTTTCTACCTGGGAAGTTCGTCTCGGAACGGGGGTCTCCTGCTCTCGCTCTAGTTCTTCCTCAAAAAGCCTCTCTTCCTCGGAGAGTTCTTGCTCTTCCCTTCTCCGGAATTCTTCCCGTCTAGCCTCTCTTCTGGCTGCCCGTTCTTCCTCTTCCCGTCGAGACTCGCTTTTCCCTCCCCTGGATTCCAGTAACCTGGGAATTCGATCGATGAATTTTTCCTTTTGCGGGGTTTCTTTGCCGCGATAATAGGGGATTGGGGGAGCGCCTTTCGGTCTTACTTCCTGGCCTTCAAAGCGCCGTGATGTCTCCTCTTCCGGTTCCTCTTCTCCTGTCTTTGGGATTTCTCTCTTCTTTTGTGGTACTTCCTCTTCAAAGGAGGGATATTCCGATTTCTCTCTAGGTACAGGGGCTCGTTCCGTCTGAGGTCTTAAAGTCTCTCTTTCCTGTCTTCTCTCCCGGGTCGGCTGTGGCTCTTGGACAGGACCTCTTTCCTGCGCAGACTGTCCAGGCAGTGGTTGTCTGGCAGCGGGCTGAAGTGTTGTCCCGGTCGGCCTTTGAACCTGCTGTCTTGAAGCAGGCCGCTCTGTACCCGTCGGCCTCTGCGCCGGCTGCTGCCTTGAAGCAGGCTGCTCCGTACCTGTCGGCCTCTGCACCGGCTGCCCTGTTCTTGGCTGCTGTCCTGGTACAGGCCGCCGTGTGCTTGGCTGCTCTGCACCGATGTGTCTTTGCGCCGGCTGCCCTGCTGGCTGTTGTCCTTGAGCTGGCCGCCTCGTCACTGGCTGACCCGCTGGCTGCCTCGTCACTGGCTGTCCAGTTCTCGGCTGTTGTCCTGGTACAGGCCGCCGTGTGCTTGGCTGCTCTGCATCCGACGGCCTTTCTGTCACCGATTGTCTCGCTTTAGGTGACTCTGTCTGCGCCGGTCTCTGCACAGGTTGTCCGGCAGCTGACGGCGTTGCCGTGCCTTGCCTAGCAGCGGGTTGTCCTGTCGCAGTTTCTCTTCGAACAGGCTGCCCCGTTACAGGACGTTGTGCGACAGACTGTCCCTGCACGGGTTGCTTCTGAGCAGGCTGTCTTTCGGCTGACTGTCCAGTTACGGGTTGCTTCTGGGCAGGTTGCCTTTCGGCTGGCTGTCCGGTTACGGGCTGCTTCTGGGCAGGTTGTCTTTCGGCTGGTCTTTCCGCCACAGGTCGCTTCTCAGGTCGCTGTCTTGCGACAGACTGTCTCGCTACAGGTTGCTTCTCAGGACGAGGCTGTCCCGTGCGTTCTCTCGCTCCCTCTTCTGGTCCACGTCCCTCGATGCCGGCTTGCTCTCGCTTTTTATCTGCCCTGCCGCCTTCCTCCTTGGCCTTCTGCCGCTGGATGGCCGCCTTCTTCCGGTCCTCCTCAGCCTGATGTTTTGCCTCGATTTCGCGCTGTTTTGCAACCCGAAGTGCTTCCTCTCTCTGCTCAGTGTCCTGCTGATAGAGTTCCTCCGTCTGTCTGCGCAGCGTCTCGTCCACTCGGACAAGCGGTATTTCCTCTTCCTCCACAGGAAGAATCGGCTCTTTCTCGCTCAAAGAGAGATTTACATTCTGACTCTCAAGTATTTCAGCAATGGAAAATGTCTTTGCCATGCTCTATGATTCCTTTCTCCCGCGTTCTGCAAAGGTCAGGCGATCCCTATGAAAGAGCAGGAATGATTTCCAATTTTCCAAGTAGGAAAACCTGGAAACGTACCCTGCCCCTTTCCTTTTTCCGCAAAACATGGAAAATACGTCCGCGCCTAAAAAGCAGACCCGGCCTTTTCACAAATATCGTCCGTTTCCGAGACCGGTTTCCCTTACTTCGCCTCGCTGTCGGCGGAATCTTCTTCCTCCAGGATCTGAATCTTTCCCTGATAGAGCTCCGAAATCGCCACGGAAAGCGGCTTCGTGCAGTCCTGGTCGACCTTCGGCGCCTTCCCGTCCACGAGCTGTCTCGCCCGCTTCGAAGTGGCCAGCACAATCGCATAGCGGCTGTTTAAAATAGACTCTTCGCCGCTCTCTGTGTCCTTATTGATCGCCTTCATCAAATCAGCATAAGACGGATGTAACATAGTTTTTCTTCCTTTCCCGCAGAGCAAACGCCCATGCCCCACTATGGGACACTGCCATGAATAAACGCCTACTGCAGCATTATTTTGTTCCAAAAGCTATTTCAAATGAGAGAGCGCATTTTTCTCTTTGTAAGATTCCCTGACCCTAATCTTCATCTCTGCAAATAATTTTTCCGTAATTTTGTAAATACCTTTTCCGTAATTTTCTCCCGCGCTCTGCTGCGAATCGCGCAAAAGTCACTTTCCAGCGCCGAGTTCCTCCCGCATGGACTCAATTTCCCGCTCCAACTGCCGGGAGAATTCATCAATCCTTGCTTCCTGCCCCGACGGCGCATAAAGCGTCCGGTCCTCTTCCCCCTGAATCAGGGCGTGCAGCTGCGCCACGCATTTCATCAAATCGTCATTGACCACCAGCACGTCGTACTGTGGGAGAAAGGAAATCTCCTCCTTCGCACGCTGAAGCCGGCGGCAGATCACGTCAGGCCCCTCGGTACCGCGTTTCACCAGCCGTTCCCGCAGCTGTGCGGCATCCGGCGGCATGACGAAAATCAAAAGTGCCTCCGGAAAAATCTTCTTTACCTGCAGAGCTCCCTGCATCTCAATTTCCAGAATCACATCCTGCCCTGCTGCCAGACGACCTTCCACGAAGGCTTTCGGCGTGCCGTAGAAATGGTCTACATATCCGGCCCATTCCAAGAGCTCACCTTGTTGCATCATACTCTTGAATTGGTCTGTTGTCAAAAAGAAATAATCCCTTCCATCCACCTCTCCCTCTCTGGGAGACCGGGTCGTGGCGGAGATGGAAAGTTGATACGGATAACGCGACAGCAACTCCCGGACCAGCGTCCCTTTCCCGGAACCGGAGAAACCGGAAATCACCGCCAATGTGCCATTTTCCTTCATATATTTTCTCTCATTCTCTCCCTTTATGAGTGCCAGGCAACTAACCCCTTTATGTGTACCAGACAGCAAACTCCTTTATGGGTGCCAGGAAACAAACCCCTATATGAGTGTCAGGCAGCGACACCGCATCCGCGATCAGCAAAAGCAGGGTATCCGCAAAACTAAGAAGAATACATCGCACCCGTGAGCGCTGTCAGACAGTGAAAAACCCTCACTCAATATTTTGAATCTGCTCCCGGATTTTTTCAATCTCCGTCTTGCAGGTAATCGCCTGCTGCGTGATCGCCTGATCGCTGGCCTTGGAGAGAATCGTATTTGCCTCCCGATTCATCTCCTGCGCGATAAAATCCAGCTTGCGCCCGATGCTCTCCCCCTGTTCCAACGTCTCTCGCATATGCGCGATGTGACTGCGCAGCCGAACCGTCTCCTCATCGACACAGATCTTGTCCGCGTAAAGGGTGAGCTCCGTCACCAGCAGACTCTCTTCTATCTGCCGGTCCCCCAGGAGCTCCTGCACCTTTGACAGCAGCCTCTCCCGGTATGTATCCACCACAAGGGGCGCCCGGGACTCAATGAAATCTACGCAGGCCTCCAGAATCCCGCATTTTTTCAGCAAATCTTCCTTTAAACGGTCGCCCTCGCGCTGCCTGGTCTGAACAAAATGTTCCGCTGCCTCCCGGATCACAGGAGAAAGCTTTGCCCAGACCGCTTCCTCATTCACCGACTCTTCCTCCACCGTGAAGACATCGGAAAAGCCCGCCAGCGCACTGGCCTTCATATCATTTTCCAGGGAAAAACTCTCACACATCTGGGCGACAGCACTCAGATAGGCACCCGCCACCTCCGGATGATAGACGACTTTGACTCCACAATCCTGATATTCCTCATAGGAAATCAGCACGTCAATTTTGCCCCGGGTCATATACTCCTTCAAAAGAGTCCGGACCGCAGCCTCCAGAAAAGTCAGCCTCCGGGGAAGTCTAATACTGAGATCACAGTAACGGTGGTTGACAGAGCGTATCTCCACGGCAATCTTCAGCTCCGGAGTGATGGATTCTGCCCGCCCGTATCCTGTCATACTTTGAATCATAGTGCTCCACGTCTTCCTTTCCAAATAGCACTCTTCTTTAAAAATAGCACGATACAGTTTAAGTTCAAAAATATCTCTCTTCCGTTGGAAATTGTTATGATTCAGTATACTAAAATCACTGGTAAAGGTCAAGAAATTATGCTAAAGTGATGGGCATCATGCAAGAAGGGATGTGACCGTTATGGCACTTGACGGCATCGCGGTTTCCATGCTGGCAAGAGAATTTTCAGACGCCGCGGCAGGCGGCAGAGTGGTCAAGATCGCACAGCCGGAAAAAGATGCTCTGCTGCTCACCATCAAGAAAAATAGAGATACCCGCAGACTGTTTTTGTGCGCCAGTGCCAGTCTGCCTTTTGCCTGTCTCACTGAGGAAAATCGAGAAAATCCCCTGACAGCGCCCAATTTCTGTATGCTGCTGAGAAAGCATTTAAACGGGGCGAAGCTGCTGTCTGTCACGCAGCCGGAGCTGGAAAGGGTTCTCTTTTTCACATTTGAATGTCATACTGAAATGGGAGATCTCTGCAATAGACGGCTGATTCTGGAGCTGATGGGCAAACACAGCAATCTCATCTTCTGTGGGGAGGACGGCCGCATCATAGACAGCATCAAGCACATTTCCGCCCTGGTCAGTTCTGTCCGGGAGGTTCTGCCCGGCAGACCCTATTTCATCCCGAAGACCATGGAGAAATCCAATCCCCTGACGCTGACAAAAGAAGAGGTGCCGACGGTAATACTGGCAAAGCCGCTTCCCCTGGCAAAGGCCATCTATCAATCTTTAGAGGGATTCAGCCCCTTGGCTGCCCAGGAGGTCTGCTACCGGGCACACCTGGACGGGGATCGGCCCGCCGCTGCTCTAAAGGAAGCGGAGCGGGAGACCTTTGCCCAGGTCCTCCTCTCTTTTCTCTCAGACATAAAAGAAGGAGCTTATCACGCCTCCATTTACTATCGAGGCGACACGCCTGTGGAATTTGCCTGCTTTGCTCTGACCTGCTATGAGGGCAGCGGATGCAGGGAAGAGCGCTACGCGTCCATTTCCCAGCTGCTGGTGCAATACTACGCTGCCAGGGAGAGCAAAACCCGGATCCGGCAAAAGTCCACGGACCTGCGACGGGTGGTGGGAAACGCCCTGGACCGCTGTAATAAAAAGAAGGCACTGCTGGAGCGGCAATTGGCGGACGCGGATAAAAGGGAAAAATACCGGATTTACGGGGAATTGCTCACCACCTACGGCTACAGTGCAAATCCCGGCGACACTTCCCTGACGGTGCCCAATTACATGGACGGCACCGACTGGACGATACCGCTGGATCCGACATTGACCGCGATGGAAAATGCCAAGAAATATTTTGACCGTTATACCAAATTAAAGCGTACCTACGAAGCATCCTTGGAACAACTGAAAGACTGCGAGGAGGAACTATCTCACCTGGATTCTGTCTCCGCCTTTTTGGACCTGGCACTTTCGGAGGCGGATTTATCGCAGATCCGGGAGGAATTGGCGCTCCTGGGATATTTGAAATCTTCCCCGGAAAAGAAGGGGAGAAAATCCCGCGCCAAAAATCGCCCCCTCCACTACCGTTCCTCCGACGGCATAGATATTTATGTGGGAAAAAATAATTTTCAAAATGTAAAAGTAAGTATAGATCTTAAACCAGCATTATCACAAGAAAAATTGGATGCAAGGATATTAAGAGATTTTGATAAACAAAAAAATAAAGATATTAAAAATAGCTTAAATGATTTATTACCACAAAAGTTAATTCCAGTAGTAATTGAACTTAACAAAATTGATGAAAATAAAAAAGTAAATGAAATAACTAAAGAAGAAAGAATAAGATTAGAAAAAATATTAAAAAATTTTGAAATAGAAATAAATGGATATGGAGACATTAAAGAAGCCATTATAACAAAAGGAGGAATAAATATTAAAGAAATAAATCCTAAAACTATGGAATCAAAAATAGTTCAAGGGTTGTTTTTTGCAGGAGAAATAATAGATGTAGATGCATATACAGGGGGATTTA
>CAZROZ010000037.1:0-4433 GCA_964601745.1 uncultured Lachnospiraceae bacterium
GCAGGTGAGAGGGATGTACGTGCAAATGGCGGGTACATTCGGAGTCAGCGGCGATTATTTTGCCCGATAGCATATTGAAAATGGAAGGCGGGAACCCTCTGCCAAAAGGCGGAACTCCTTAGATCACTTTAGATCGCTGCGATGATCTTTTTTAAGTATTCGCTGAAGGGTTTCTCAATCGCAGAGGCGGTTTCCGCTACCTCCTCTGAGGTCAGGGGTTGATCCAGTACCCCGGCAGCCATGTTGGTCATCACAGACAGGGCCAGCACAGGCATCTGGCAGTGGGCGGCGGTGAGTGCTTCGGTGACGGTGGACATCCCCACGGCATCGGCGCCCAGCAGACGGGCGGCCCGGATCTCCGCGGGAGTTTCATATTGCGGACCGGTGAAGAACATATAGACCCCTTCATGAACCGTCAGGGAAGAGCCTTTGGCACAATCTTTGGCGATTTCCCGGAGCCGCGGCGTGTACATTTTGGTGACATCGAAAAAACGCGGGCCGAATTCTTCCACGTTATGCCCTCGCAGCGGACTGGCACCGGTGAGTTTGATGTGGTCAGAGAGAATCATCACGTCACCGGGATGGTAGCTGGTGTTGACGGCACCGGCGGCGTTGGTGAGAATCAGTGTCTGGACGCCCAGCAGTTTAAATACCCGCACGGGGATCACCAGCTGTTCGAAGTCGTACCCCTCATAGGAGTGAAATCTGCCTGACATGCAGACGACCTTCTTGCCGCAGATTTCCCCGAAAATCAATTTCCCCGCGTGGGATTCCACGGTGGAGAGGAGAAAATTGGGGATCTGGGAATAATCGATTACAATTTGATTTTCAATTTCCTGTGCAAATGGTCCCAAGGAGGATCCCAGCACAATCGCCAGCTCAGGTGTGTAGTCGACCTTTGATTTTAGAAAATCGGCACTGGTTTTAAAATAATCATACGTGTAAGACATCACTTTTTCCTTTCTAAAACTGATAGCTGCGACTAGGCGCAGCAGCATTTGTCGTATCGTTGATCAGCAACCGGGAAATGGTTCTCTCTGACTGCTCAGAGTATTGTACAAGGATAGGGCAGTGTCAAGGAATTCCTGACACAGCTAGCTCAATCGAGACTCCCGGAACCGATGAGAAAGGGACCGTCCCGTGACAGTCCCCCGAAGTATCATCTCTTGTCATCTCTTGAATAGTGTGCCCAGGATGCTTCTCCCCAGCTGCGCACCGACATTTCCGCCCAGGCGCTTGCCGAAACTGCCACCCAAGCTCTCACCCAGGGTATTGCCGACTTCTCGGCCGATGGTCCCGGCAGCGGTGCTGGCGACGCGGCCAATGCTGCTTGCCACCTCTTTCCGGCGCTTTTCCTCCTCTTTGGCTTTGCGCTGCGCCTCTTTTTCCGCCTCTTTCGCGGCACGAGCAGCCTCCCTTTCTGCTTCTTTCGCGGCGCGGGCAGCTTCTTTTTCCGCTTCCTTTGCCGCTTTTGCAGCCTCCTGATCCGCCGCCTTGCGACTCAACTCCTCCTGTTTCTGCTGCTGCGCCAGGAGCGCATCCTGCTTTTGCTGGCGCTGCAGGAATTCATAGGCGGAATCCCGATCTACCATATTCTGATATTTTAAATAGAGAAGACTGTTCTTTGCCTCTGTCAGGCGATCCGCATCGGAAATGGGACCCATCAGGCTCTGGGGCGGAAGGATTGTGCAGCGCTCCACGATGCCGGGGATACCGCTCTCGTCCAGGGTAGAGACCAGCGCCTCACCGATGCCAAGGGAGGTGAGCGCGTCCAGGGTGTCGAAGGCTGGATTCGGGCGGAAGGTGGCAGCCGCTGTCTTTACCGCTTTCATCTCCGCGGGGGTGTACGCGTGCAGGGCGTGCTGGATTTTATTTCCGAGCTGCCCCAGGACACCGTCCGGGATATCAGAGGGATTCTGGGTGATGAAATAGACGCCCACTCCCTTGGAGCGGATCAGCTTTACGACCTGCTCAATCTTGTCCTCCAGGGTCTTGGAAATCCCGTCAAAGAGGAGATGGGCCTCGTCAAAGAAAAACACCATCCGCGGTTTCTCCGGATCGCCCACTTCCGGCAGTGTCTCGAAAAGTTCAGACAGCATCCACAACAGGAAGGCAGAGTAGAGGGCGGGACTGCCGACCAGGCTCCTGCAGTCCAGGATGTTGATGTTGCCCCTTCCTCCCTCGCCCAGGGAAAACCAGTCGATGATGCTCAGCGCCGGTTCGGAGAAGAATTGTTCCCCGCCCTGAGATTCCAGTGCCACGAGACGCCTTGTGAGGGCGCCGATGCTCTGGGGCGCCAGATTCCCATATTCCGCTGCCAGTTCTTTGCTGTTCTCCTCCACATAGCGGAGCATTGCTTTCAGGTCTTTCGTGTCGATGAGGAGCAGTCCATTGTCATCCGCGATCTTAAATACAACCGTCAGCACGTCTGTCTGCGTGTCATTCAACCCGAGAATCTTTGCCAGCAAAACCGGCCCGATCTCGGAGATCGTGGTGCGCAGTGGGATGCCGCCCTTGCCGTATATGTCCCAGAATACCGCCGGGAAGGATTGGTAATGGAAGCCGCACTCCTCAAGTCCCAGGGTGTGAATGCGCTTCTGCATGTCCTCGCTGTCAACGCCTGGACGGCAGATGCCGGAGAGGTCCCCCTTGACGTCCGCCAAAAAGACCGGAGTCCCCGCATCGCTGAAGGATTCCGCCAGCACTTTCAGAGTGACGGTCTTCCCTGTTCCTGTGGCACCGGCGATCAATCCGTGGCGGTTTGCCATGCGCGGCAGGATGCAGACTTTCTTGTCCTGAGCGCTGCCGATCCAGATTTTATTGTCATAATACATGGAAGTTTCTCCTTTCTGTGGTCCGATTCTTTCTTTATTATTACCTTGTGTCTGGAAAAGTCAACAGTTTCCCGCTGGATTGTGGATTTTGTTTTTCTTAAAAAAGGGGAACTATTTCTCCAGTGCCATAACATTCAGGGAAGCTGTTTCTTTTGCCGCTGCCATAACGCCCTTTGCCGCTGCCATACCACAAAGGGTGGTGACCCATCTCACTGTCACTATGACACCCTGGAAGGCGGCCAATTTCGCCGCCGGCATATGGCTTATCACTCCGCCGCTACAACACTATGGACAACCCCATCTCGATATGGTATCTTGGACAAAGAAAGCAGCGCTTTGGGCTTGCTATTTTAGATATGACATCGCGGACGCGTGGACAGGAAGAAGCGACGCCGCAGGCGGGATATTATCAGAAGAGCAGTGCGAACGAGGGAGAGGAACGAAGGAATGAAGCGATGGGATGACGGCGTGGGATTTTTGCTGCGCTATGAAAATGTAGCATGGTATGAAGAGGGCACCGTCCGGATTCTGGATCGGCGCGTTTATCCCATACGAACCGAATATGTGGTCTGTCGCCGGCACGAGGAGGTGGCCAAGGCCATCGCAGATATGGTGACACAGAGCGGCGGCCCCTATGTGGCGGCGGCGATGGGCATGGCGCTGGCAGCATACGAGGCGCGAGAAAAACCGGAGGCGGAGATACTCCCCTATCTAATGCAGGCTGCAGATACCCTTTCCCATGCGAGACCCACCACGACAGCGGAGATGGAGCGGGTGACAGATCGGGCACTGGGGGCAGCGAAGACCGCATTCGCCGCCGGGAAGAGGGCCCAGGATCTAGTGGACGTCCTGCGGGAAAACGCGGTGAATCAACTGGAAGAAAATTACCGGTGCTATACCGCCGTGGGCGAATCTCTGGCGGATCTGATCCCGCGAAACGGGACGATTCTGACCCAGTGTTTCGGGGAGGCAGTGGTGGGGACGACGCTCCGGGCATGCAGGCAGCGGGGCAATGAGATCAGGGTGATCTGCGCGGAGACACGGCCATATTTTCAAGGCGCAAGGCTGACTGCCAGTGTGGCGCACGATATGGGATTCGATGTCACGGTTATTACCGACAACATGCCGGCTTATACCATGAAGACAAAGCATGTGGATGTATTCACCTCTGCCGCGGACGTGATCACTCTGGACGGTCATATCGTCAATAAAGTGGGTACTTTTCAGATCGCCTTGGCTGCCCGGTACTGGGGGATTCCCTATTATGTCACCGGACTGCCGGACCGGGGGCACCCAGACATGAGTTCTGTGGTGATTGAGGAGAGAAATCCAGATCTTGTCACGGAGGCGATGGGCATCCGTACCGCGATGGAGGGAGTGAAAGGATACTATCCCGCCTTTGATGTCACGCCGCCCAAATTGTGCGACGGGGTGATCACGGACCGGGGGATCTTCTCTCCCTTTGACCTGAGAAGATATTATTCTTAAAGTCTCGTCCGTGAGCTTTCATTTATGGTGGTGTCCAACATGTAGGACATGGGAGTATACTCTGAAAGCCCAGTCGCAATGGACAGGCGGATGGACTGCTCGCAGGCCAAT
>CAZROZ010000037.1:4443-11611 GCA_964601745.1 uncultured Lachnospiraceae bacterium
CGATTTGCGAATACGGTTTAGGATTGCGAGAGCGCCGCAGACGCGGAGCAATCCGTGGGCTTTTATTTATGGTGGTGTCCCATATGTGGGACATGGGAGTTTACTATAGTTAACTGCACTAAAAATTTCGCTTTGGACTGTCAATTGTCAATAAAAACGTAAACTTCATTGAAGCCAAAGAGAGATCCATTATGCCGTTAACTGTAAAAGCAGAAGGAGGAACGTCCCTTGATTGCGTGCCGCATCGTAGAAACAGTGCCTTTCATGAAGCAATTGTTTTACGGGTCTCTTTTGGACAATTTTTTCTTCGTGGAGGGGACAGTGCGTACCTTTGTCACGTTCTCGGTGAATGGGGTGCGGGAAAAATCGTATGTCGATTTAGATGAGGAGAAGGCGACCCACTACGTGCGCTGGGGAGAGATGAAATCATACTTTCGCTCCTTTACCCTGGATGAGAAGATGCCGCTGTTCTTCTCCATCACGCTCTCCCCGGAATTTACAGCGGGGAGGGAGACCGGCCATATTCATCCGGACGACATCTGTTTCCTGCATTTAAAATATGAGAAAAAACAGTTATATTTGATCACCGGATACAGCGAAGCCACGTTTTCCATGCAGAAAAGCGGACAGCGGGAGTGGGATCGGCTGGTAAAACTCTTCTGCAGGAAACATCAGATTTTGCTGGAGGAGGACTGAAAAAGTCTGGATTTTAGAGGGGATACGTGGTATCATCGACTCATTCGAGAAAAGATTTTTGCCCGGAGGAGAAGCATGAGCAGAGCAAAGAGAGTGATGTTGAAACTCAGCGGGGAAGCGCTGGCGGGAGAGAAAAAGACGGGATTCGACGAGGCGGTCTGCCTGGGGGTGGCTGCGCAGGTAAAGCAGCTGTGTCAGGAGGGCGTGCAGGTGGCGATTGTCATCGGCGGCGGCAATTTCTGGCGGGGACGGGCCAGTGAGAATATGGACCGGACCAAGGCGGATCAGATCGGGATGCTGGCCACAGTGATGAATTGCATCTATGTATCGGAGATGTTCCGCTCGGTGGGATTATCCACCCAGATTTATACTCCTTTTGCGGTGGGGACGATGACGCGGCTTTTCACGAAGGACGAGGCGATCGCGGATCTGGAGGCCGGGAGCGTGGTGTTCCTAGCCGGCGGCACCGGGCACCCGTATTTTTCTACGGACACAGCTGTGGTACTGCGCTCGATAGAATTGGAGGCGCAGCAGATCCTTCTGGCGAAGGCGATAGACGGCGTTTATGACCGGGATCCGAAATTAGATCCCGCTGCGAAGCGCTACGAGGAAATCTCGATCCAGCAGGTGGTGCAGCAGCGACTGGCGGTGATTGATTTGACCGCTTCGATCCTCTGCATGGAGAATCACCTTCCCATGCTGGTTTTCTCCCTGGACGAGGAGGAGAGCATTGTCCGCGCTGCCCATGGGACAGTGACGGGGACCAGGATCACAGCGGAGTAGGCGAGGAGATAGGCCATGCATTTCTCATAGACAGTGACGGGGATCAGGATCACGGCGGAATAGGCGAGGAAACGTGACTGGCATTTCCAATGGGACAGTGACGGGGACCAGAATTACAGCAGAATAGGCGCGGAAACCCTCATGCCCCACATGCGGGACGCTACCAATAGGCATCCAGGATGCAAGATTTTCAATTTAAAAGGCCGATGGAACATCGGAAATCGAGAGGAAGGCTACAGGAACGCTACAAAGGAGGAAGAATACAATGGATAAAACAAAATTAGCGGATTATGAGCGTAGAATGCAGAAATCGGTGGAGTCACTGGAGAGCGATTATGCCACCATTCGGGCGGGCAGAGCCAATCCTCACGTGCTGGATCGGATCCGGGTGGATTATTACGGCGTCCCGACTCCCATCCAGTCCCTGGCCAATATTTCAGTGCCGGAGGCCAGGATGATCCAGATTCAGCCTTACGAGCCCAATATGATGAAGGCAATTGAGAAGGCGATTCAGGTCTCTGATCTGGGGATTCATCCGAATAATGACGGCCGGATCATCCGCCTGGTATTTCCGGAGCTCACAGAGGAGCGGCGGAAAGACCTGGTGAAGGATGTGAAGAAAAAAGGAGAGGGTGCCAAGGTAGCGGTCCGCAACATCCGCCGGGACGGGATGGAGGTATTCAAAAAGCAGGGGAAGAACTCGGAAATTTCTGAGGATGAACAGAAAGATTTGGAAGATGAGCTGCAGAAATTGACGGATCAATATATTAAGGAAGTGGACAAGGCCATCGAAGCCAAATCCAAAGAGATCATGACGGTATAAGGGAGAATTCCTCAGCCGATGTGGGAATAGTCAGAGGGGCGTATTTGCAAAAGGGCTTGCTGTAATTTGCTTGATACGAAGGCAGCTGCTTTCGCGCGGGGACGGCGGGCGTGCATTGAGATACGCCTCTTTCGCATGAATGGGACTTTGTTCGGATAAAGCGTGAAAAAGCGTGGAATCGTTTCACGTAATTGAGCCGATTCACGTAATTGAGTCGTTTCATGTAATTGAGCCGTTTCACGTAATTGAGCCGATTCACGTAATTGGGTCGTTTCAAGTAATTGAGCCGTTTCATGCAATTGAGCCGTTTCATGTAATTGAATCATTTTATGTAATTAGACGGACACCTTGATTTTCATTACAGAAGGGGAAACTATGAGCGGAGATATGCCGCGACACGTGGCGATTATATTGGATGGAAATGGGAGATGGGCGGCGGCCCGGCATCTTCCGCGGAAGGCGGGACACGCCCAGGGCAGCAAAGTCGTGGAACAGATCTGCGAGGATGCTTACCGGATGGGCATTTCCTATCTGACGGTCTATGCCTTCTCCACGGAGAACTGGAATCGCCCCAAGGACGAAGTGGACGCACTGATGGATCTGCTGCGCAGCTATTTGAAAGACTGCATCAAAATCAGCACGAAGAACAACATGCGGGTCAGGATCATCGGAGATCGAAGGGCACTGGCACCGGATATCATCGAGAGGATTCAGGTTCTGGAGACGACCTCCAGGGACAATACCGGTCTGCAGTTTCAGGTGGCGTTAAATTACGGGGGAAGAGATGAGCTGGCCCGGGCGGTGCAGAAAATCGCGATAGAAGCGGCCGCCGGCAGGCAAAAGCCGGAGGAAGTCAATGAGGCGCTGATTGCATCCTATCTGGATACCCGGGATATTCCGGATCCAGACTTGGTGATCCGGACCAGCGGCGAGCAGCGGCTCTCCAATTTTCTCCTCTGGCAGTCCGCCTATGCGGAGCTCTATTTTACTCCCGTTCTCTGGCCGGATTTCACAAAGGAAGAATTGGAAAAAGCTGTCATCTGGTACCAGGGAAGAGATCGCCGATACGGGGCTTGAGTGAAGAGGGAAGAAGAATGTTTTGGGTGAGATTGCGAAGTTCTGCCATTTTGATTGTGATCGCCGCCGCCGCGCTGCTTGCGGGCGGCAAAGTGCTTTTCACTGTGCTGATGCTGGTCTCTCTGGCGGGGGTATTTGAGCTCTACCGGGTGATAAAGATGGAAAATAGTCTGCCGGGATGGCTGGGCTATGTGGCAGTGGTGCTGCTTTACCTGATGGTCGGATGGAATCTGGGACCGGAATGGATGCTGGCATTCTTTATCGCCTGGATGCTGGGACTGCTGGCGATCTACGTGTTTACTTTTCCCCGCTACCGGATTGAGGAAGTGGCGGTGGTTTTCCTGGGCCTTTTCTATGTGGCCTGGATGCTCTCCTTCATCTACCGGATCCGGTGTCTGCAGGGCGGGATCATTCTGGTCTGGATGGTCTTTATCGGTTCCTGGGGCTCGGATACATGTGCGTATTGTGTGGGAAATTTGATCGGAAAGCATCGCCTGCCTGGCGGACTGCGGGAATTAAGCCCCCACAAATCGGTGGAGGGGTGCCTGGGCGGGGTCATCGGCGCGGCACTCATCGGACTGCTGTACGGATTTGCCTTCGCAAAGCAGCTGCTTTTCTTTGACAATCCTGCGCTGGCCTGTGCGCTGATCGGCGGCGCTTCTTCGGTGATTTCTCAGGTGGGAGACCTGGCCGCCTCTGCCATTAAGCGCAACCATGATGTCAAGGATTATGGCAGACTGATTCCCGGTCACGGCGGGATCCTGGACCGGTTTGACGCTGTGATTTTCACCGCGCCGATTATTTACGGGCTGGTGCGGCTGCTGGCGGGCTGATGGGGTCTCAAGACGCAGTAGAGCGAGATGCCGTCCAGGGGGAAAAATGTGCGGGGTTTCCTCTGCGGCAGAGTATGGCGCCACCCAGGAACAAGGATAGTGCATAATTTCCTTCTGCGGCAGAGTATGACTTCATCCAGGAACAAGGATAGTGCATAATTTCCTCTGCGACAGAGTATGGCGCCATCCAGGATGGAAAAGAAAAATCATGAAAAATATTACAATACTTGGCAGTACGGGTTCCATCGGGACCCAGACACTGCAGGTGATAGAAGAGACGCCGCTTTACCGGGTGCGGGCGCTGGCGGCATATTCCAATTGGGAGAAAGTGCTGTCCCAGATTCAAAAATTCCACCCGGATGTGGTGTGCGTCTATCAGGAGACCGCGGCGAGCGCATTGACAGACGCCTGCAGGAAAAGTTCTATTCCGGTCCGGATTGTGACGGGGATGGAGGGGCTGCTGGAGTGTGCCACGCTGCCGGAAGTGGACCTGGTGGTAGGCGCGATGGTGGGCATGATTGGCATTCGCCCTACGCTGGCTGCCATTGAGGCGGGAAAGGACATTGCTCTGGCCAACAAAGAGACGCTGGTCTGCGCGGGACATCTGATTGTTCCTCTGGCGCGGGAGAAAAAGACAGCGCTATTGCCGGTGGACAGTGAGCACTCCGCCATTTTCCAGGTATTACAGGGCACGCATCCCAATGAGGTGAGGAAAATTCTCCTGACCGCGTCCGGCGGGCCGTTTCGCGGAAAGAGCAGGGAAGAATTGGAGCGGGTGACGGTGCAGGATGCCCTGCGTCATCCCAATTGGACGATGGGACCAAAGATCACGGTGGACTGTTCCACTCTGGTGAATAAAGGTCTGGAGGTCATGGAGGCCAAGTGGCTCTTCGGCGTGGATCTGGAACAGATTCAAGTGGTGATACACCCTCAGAGCGTGATTCACTCGATGGTGGAATTCGCCGACGGCGCGGTCCTGGCACAGATGGGCGTTCCGGATATGCGGCTGCCCATTCAATACGCGCTGACTTACCCGGACCGACTTCCCTTATCCGGGGAGCGGCTGGATTTTTGGAGACTGCCCCAGCTGACCTTTGAAAAACCCGATTTTGAGACATTTCCCGCCCTAGAGCTAGCCTATGAGGCGGGAAAAGAGGGCGGCAGCCTGCCCACTGTCTTTAACGCGGCCAATGAGTGCGCGGTGGACCTTTTCCTGAAAGGAAAGATTGGGTATCGGCAGATTGTCCCGTGTATTTCTGCCGCCATGCGTCGGCATAGTGTGATTCCAAATCCCTCCCTGGATGAGATCTTTTCCGCCCAGAAAGAGGCGGAAGAGAACGTGCGGGAATTTATTGGAAAAAGTGCGGCATCGATATCCTCGTGAAAGGAATTATAAATAATATGAGCATCATCAGTATCCTTCTGGGAATCCTTATCTTTGGCCTGATTATCGTTATACATGAGCTGGGTCATTTCATTCTGGCAAAGATGAACGGGGTGACGGTGACGGAATTTGCGGTGGGAATGGGACCGAAACTTTTCTCCATCACCCGGGGCGGGACTGCCTATTCTCTGCGGCTGCTCCCCATCGGCGGCGCGTGCATGATGCTGGGCGAGGATGAAGACCGGGAGGAGCCGGGTGCGTTCAACAATAAAAATGTGTGGTCGAGAATCAGTGTCGTGGTAGCCGGACCTGTTTTTAATTTTTTATTGGCTTTTCTGCTGGCATTGATTGTCATGTGCGCGGTGGGCTATGATCCGGCTATCGTGGACACGGTGGAGCCGGGGAGTCCCATGGAGGAGGCAGGGGTCCAGGCAGGAGATATCATCACCCGCTTTGACGGGGCGAAGATCTCTTTTTCCCGGGAACTGAATTCCGATCTGACTTTTAAGCCGCTGGACGGAGATCCGGTGGAGATCACGCTGCGGCGGGGTGAGGAAACGTATACGGTGACGGTGACGCCGGCGCAGGACCCGGAGACCGGTGCTTATCTGCTGGGATTTCGCTATTATGTGAACGTGAGACAAAAAACTTCCCCCCTTGCCTCCATGGGCTATGCCGTGAAAGAGGTGGGGTATTGGATCGAGAGCACCGTGCGCAGTATCGGCATGATTTTCCGGGGACGGGTGAGCAAAGACGACATCTCAGGCCCTTTGGGCATCGTGAGTATGATCGGAGAGACCTATGAGGCCAGCAGACAGGATGGCGCTCTCATGGTGTTTTTGAATATGTGCAATATCGGGATTCTCCTCAGCGCCAATCTGGGTGTCATGAATCTGCTGCCCATTCCCGCTCTGGACGGTGGGCGGCTGATGTTCCTGCTGCTAGAGGTGATCCGGGGTAAGCCCATTGATCAGAAAAAAGAGGGTTTTGTCCACGCGGTGGGCTTTGCCCTGCTGCTGGCGCTGATGGCGTTTATTTTCATTAATGATGTGGTGAAGTTATTCTAGCAGCCTCCCCCTACAGAGGGGAAATTCACTTTTTAGAGAAGTAATTCACCTTCTAGAGGGGAAATTCACTTTTTAGAGAAGTAATTCACCTTCTAGAGGAGAAAATCACTTTTCAGAGGAATGATTCACCTTTCAGAGGAGTAGTTCAGCTTTTAAGAGAAGTAATTCAGCTTTCAAAGGAGAAATTCACCTCCTGTAGAGAAAAAGGGAAAGCGGATAGAATGCAGCGCGGAAAGGGCAGGAAGGCTCATCTGTATTGGGCAGGGAGACTTTTCTGTATTTGAAAAGAGGGTTCGTCTGTATTGGAAAGGAAGGCTCGTCTGCAGTTTGAAAGGAGCAAAGCCTCATGTATCCCAGAAAGAAAACCATTGAGACGGCGATCGGGACGGTAAAAATCGGCGGTGATCACCCCATCGCGATCCAGTCTATGACCAATACGAAGACAGAGGACGCGGCGGCCACTGTGGCGCAGATTCACGCTCTGGAGAAAGCAGGCTGCCAGATC